>NZ_JBEXLC010000007.1:0-112840 GCF_040609795.1 Nocardia sp. NPDC004604 | reverse complement strand
ATCATCGATATGGTCGGCCATCGCCAGCTGGAGATCGGCGTAGGAGCGGACCAGTTCGGTCCACACGGCCTCGGAGTCCGGCGCGGTGGTGCCGCCGTCCGGGCTGAGCAGCCAGCCGTGATCCGGCTGCACCGCAATGGGTTCGAGCACACTGCCGGGAAGCAACCGGGACAATGTCTGCAACAGCGGACCTTCGTGTGCGCAGGTGCGCGAGTTGGCCTTCAACCACACCGGACCCGCATCGGTCGGAATGCGGACGATCAGCGACCAGGCGCGCCGTCGCGTTTCCTCCGGTGCGCCAATGATTTTCACACCGCGCGCGGTGAGAATCCCGGTGGCCCAATCGAGCATCGGCCACACGGGCTGGCCGAGCAGGGCCGCGGGTGCGTGCACTGCCCGGCCGGTCATCGTGAACTCAGAAGCTGTGCTCGGGACCGGGGAAGGTCCCGCGTCGCACCTCGTCGGCGTAAGCGGCCGCGGCGGAACGCAGTTCATCGCCGATATTGCCGAAACGCTTGACGAACTTGGCGGTCTTACCCGAGGTGTAGCCCGCCATATCCTGCCAGACCAGCACCTGCGCATCGCATTCCACACCAGCGCCGATGCCGATGGTCGGGATGGTCAGCTTGCGAGTGACCTGTCCGGCCAATTCGGCGGGCACCATCTCCATCACCACGGAGAACGCGCCGGCCTCCTGCACCGCGATGGCATCGGCGATGAGCTGCTCGGCACCGTCGCCGCGCCCCTGCACCCGGAAACCGCCGAGGGTGTTGACGCTCTGCGGGGTGAAGCCGATATGCGCCATGACCGGAATACCGGCCGAGGTGATCAGCGCGATCTGCTCGGCGACCCGCTCACCGCCCTCCAACTTCACCGCGTGCGCACCGCCCTCCTTCATGAACCGGGTGGCGGTGGCCAGGGCCTGCTGCGGCGAGGTCTCGTAGGTGCCGAACGGCAGATCGGCCACCACCAGCGCGTGCGGTGCGCCGCGGACCACACCGCGGACCAGCGGAATGAGCTCGTCGACGGTGATCGGCACGGTGGTGTCGTAGCCATAGACGACATTGGCCGCGGAGTCGCCGACCAGCAGTACCGGAATTCCGGCCTCTTCGAAGATGCGCGCGGAAGAAAAGTCGTAGGCGGTGAGCATCGACCAGCGTTCGCCTTCGGCCTTCATCTGCTGCAGATGATGCACCCGCGTCTTGCGCTTGGCCGCCTTGGCAGTGGCCGGGGCAGCGCCGTAGGCAGGGGTTTCCGAATCGGATACGGACATCATCGTCCCTTTCGTGGTTGTCGCCTCGAGGCCCGTGCGGGTCCCCGGGTTTGTATGACGAATTCAGTCTGCCACCCGCGTGATCGCGGCTTAAGGGCGTTAACGGTGCATTTGGTCACAGCTGTGCCCGTGTAGTCGGACGACCCGGAGTCGGAGCGCGCCCGGTGGTGGCAGGATCTTTGCTATGTCTTTGGTGCGGAGTGGGCGCGGTGTGCTGATCGCGGTGGCGTTGACGGTGGTGGCGGTCGGGTGCGCGGCCTCGAAGGACGAGCCGGGCCAGCCGTTGCCCGCACCGCCCGCAGGCCTGGAAAAGTTCTACAGCCAGACCGTGAACTGGGGTTCCTGCGACGACTTCGGCTCCGCGGACGACCGCCCCGCGCCGAAGGCCGAGTGCGCGCGCATCAATGTGCCCGTCGATTACGCCAAGCCCGACGGTGCGACCGCATCGCTGGCGCTGGCTCGAATCCCGGCCAGCGGCCAGCGAATCGGCTCGCTGCTGCTCAATCCGGGCGGGCCCGGGGTATCGGGCCTTTCGATATCGGGTATCGCGGGCAAGACACCCTTGGCCGAGCGCTTCGACCGAGTCGGCTTCGATCCGCGCGGGGTCGGCTCCTCGACTCCGAGCATCGCCTGTCTGACCCCGCAGCAGAACGACGCGGAACGGGCCGAACTGCCGACCGACAACACCCCGGAGGGCATCGCCAAGGCCGAGGACGAGAACCGGCAGTTCGTCGGCCACTGTGTGGAGCGCACCGGCACGGAGCTTCTGTCCCATGTCGGCACCCGCGAGGTGGTGCAGGATATGGACGTCATCCGGGCGGTGCTCGGTGATCCGAAACTCACCTATCTGGGGTACTCCTACGGCACCAAACTCGGCTCGGCCTACGCCGAGAAGTTCCCGAACAATGTGCGCGCGCTGGTCCTCGACGGCGCGGTGGACTCCTCGCAGGATCCGGTGCAGGAATCGCTGCGGCAGGCGGCCGGATTCCAGCAGGCCTTCGACGCCTATGCCACCGACTGCGCCAAGCAGGCGGACTGCCCGCTCGGCACCGATCCGGCCCAGGCGGTCGCGAAGTTCCGCGCGCTGGTGAATCCGCTGGAGACCAAATCCGCCTCGACCGCCGATCCGCGCGGGCTCAGCTACAGCGATGCCATCACCGGGGTGCAGCAGGCGCTCTACTCCGACGATTACTGGCGGGTGCTCACCCTCGGTCTGTCCGAATTGCGCAACGGGCGCGGCGACACGCTGTTGAAGCTCGCCGATCTGTACGACGGCCGCCGCGAGGACGGCTCCTACGACAACACGCAGGAGGCCTTCAACGCGATCCGCTGTGTCGATGATCCGCGCATCGACGATCGCGCGGTGGCGAGCCGTCAGGACGCCGAATACCGGAAGGCGGCGCCGTTCCTGGACGACGGCCGCGGCACCGGTGCGGTACCGCTGGAACTGTGCGCCATCTGGCCGGTGCCGAATACCAGCACACCGCACAAGGTCTCGGCACCCGGTCTGCCGAAGACGGTGGTGGTGTCGACCACCGAGGATCCGGCGACGCCGTATCAGGCCGGTGTCGACCTGGCCAACCAGCTGGGCGCCGCGTTGATCACCTATCAGGGCACCAGACACACCGCGGCATTGGTCGCGGGCAATCAGTGTCTGGACGACGCGGTGATCGCCTACCTGACCGATCTGACGATTCCGACGGCCGGTCTGACCTGCTGATTTCGCGCACCGTGCCCATTGTTGCCGCGCTCACGACGCGATCTTGGGCACGGTGCGATTCATTTCGAATGATGGGATTGCAATCCCTAAGCGTGTATGTAACACGGATTTAACGCCAGATGCTTACGCTCGGCGACATGGATCGCCAGAAGGAATTCGTGCTGCGGACGCTCGAAGAACGGGATATCCGCTTCGTGCGTCTCTGGTTCACCGATGTGCTGGGTTATCTGAAGTCCGTTGCCATCGCACCGGCGGAGCTGGAGGGTGCCTTCGAAGAGGGCATCGGCTTCGACGGCTCGGCCATCGAGGGGTTCGCCCGCGTATCCGAGGCCGATATGGTGGCGCGGCCGGATCCGTCCACCTTCCAGGTGCTGCCGTGGGCAACGAGCAAGGGCCACCAGCACTCCGCGCGCATGTTCTGCGATATCACCATGCCCGACGGTTCGCCGTCCTGGGCCGATCCGCGCCATGTGCTGCGGCGTCAGCTCAACAAGGCCGGTGACGTCGGCTTCAGCTGCTACGTCCATCCCGAGATCGAGTTCTTCCTCCTGGAGAACGGCCCGCAGGACGGCTCCATGCCGACCCCGGCCGATACCGGCGGGTTCTTCGACCAGGCCGTGCACGACTCCGCGCCCAACTTCCGCCGCCACGCCATCGACGCGCTGGAGTCGATGGGCATCTCGGTGGAGTTCAGCCACCACGAGGGCGCGCCGGGTCAGCAGGAGATCGACCTGCGCTACGCCGATGCGCTGTCCATGGCCGACAACGTGATGACCTTCCGCTACCTGATCAAGGAAGTGGCCATCGACGAGGGCGTGCGCGCGACCTTCATGCCCAAGCCGTTCGCCCAGTACCCGGGCTCGGCCATGCACACCCATATGAGCCTGTTCGAGGGTGAGGCCAACGCCTTCCACGATCCGGACGACCCGATCAACCTCTCGGAGACCGCGCGGGCGTTCATCGCGGGCATTCTCGAACACGCTCCGGAGATCAGCGCGATCACCAACCAGTGGGTGAACTCCTACAAGCGGCTCATCCACGGCGGTGAGGCGCCGACCGCCGCCTCCTGGGGCCGGTCCAACCGCTCCGCGCTGGTGCGCGTGCCGATGTACACCCCGAACAAGGCGTCCTCGCGCCGGGTCGAGATCCGCAGCCCAGATTCGGCCTGCAACCCCTACCTGACCTTCGCGGTGCTGCTCGCCGCCGGTCTGCGCGGCATCGAGAAGGGCTACACGCTGCCGCCGGAGGCCGAGGACGATGTGTGGTCGCTGACCGCCGCCGAACGGCGCGCCATGGGCTTCCGCGAGCTGCCCGGCACCCTCGACGAGGCGCTGCAGGCGATGGAGCGTTCGGAGCTGGTCGCCGAGACGCTCGGCGAGCATGTGTTCGACTTCTTCCTGCGCAATAAGCGCCGGGAGTGGGCGGACTACCGCAGCCAGGTGACGCCGTACGAGCTCAAGGAGTATCTCGGCCTGTAGGAGTACCTCCTCCGGTAGGCGCTGAAACCGGCATCGTCGGCTACGTTTACGAATCTTTCCACCGTCCTTTGTGGAAACGGATGATCGGGCAACTAAGTTGGACTTATGGTCCGGCCGCCCTCTGCTCGTTCAGCTGTCCCCGGTGTCGGTCGGCTCGGCTTACTCGAGCCGACCGCCGCCGCCTCGTTACGAGAGTTGGCGTGGGACAATATCGACAGCATTCCGGTGCTGTGGGCGCTGTCCCGTGCGCCGGATGCCGATCTCGCGCTGCTGACGCTGACGCGGCTGCGGGCCGCGCTCGGCGACGGGTGGCCCGAGCTGGATGCCGCGCTGCGAAGCGATAATGCGTTGCGCGGCCGGCTTTTCGCGCTGATCGGATCGTCGAGTGCCTTCTCCGATCATCTGGTCGCCGATCCCGCCGCATGGCGAATTCTGCGGCGGGACAAGCTACCCGCGCGCGAGGAGTTGATCGCGGATCTGCTGGCCTCGGTGCGGGCCGTGCCCGCGCAGAGTCCGAATCCGGATGCGCTGCTGTACTCGGCCGAAGTCTCCGGTCCGGAGGCAATCCCGCTGCTGCGCAAGCGATATCGCGATCAGCTCATGCTGCTGGCCGCACTGGATCTGGCGGCCACCGTCGAGAACGAACCGGTGCTGCCGTATCAGGTGGTCGGCCGCCATCTCACCGATCTCGCCGATGCCGCGTTGACCGCCGCCCTCGCGGTGGCGGTGGCGCGGGTCTGCAAGGACGCGCCGGTTCCGGTGCGACTGGCCGTGATCGCCATGGGTAAGAGCGGTGCGCGCGAACTCAACTATGTCAGCGATGTCGACGTAGTCTTCGTCGCCGAACCCGCCGATGCCACCGCCACCCGATTGGCCGCCGAGCTGATGACCGTGGGCAGCGCGGCATTCTTCGAGGTCGATGCGGCACTGCGGCCTGAGGGTAAGGCGGGCGCGCTGGTACGCACCCTGGACTCGCACATTGCCTACTACAAGCGGTGGGCCAGGACCTGGGAGTTCCAGGCACTGCTCAAGGCCCGGCCGATGACCGGCGATCTGGCGCTGGGCGAGCGGTACCGCGCCGCCCTGATGCCGATGGTGTGGACCGCGTCCGAACGCCCCGATTTCGTCGCCGATGTGCAGGCTATGCGGCGCCGGGTGGAGAATCTGGTCCCCGCCGATCTGCGTGAACGCGAACTCAAACTCGGCCACGGCAGCCTGCGCGATGTCGAATTCGCCGTGCAGCTGCTGCAATTGGTGCACGGACGGGTGGATGAGACCCTGCACGTGCAGGGCACCGTCGAGGCGCTGACGGCCTTGGCCGCAGGCGGTTACATCGGCCGCGACGACGCCGCGAATCTCACGGCCTCGTATGAATTCCTGCGACTGCTCGAGCACCGGCTGCAATTGCAGCGGCTCAAGCGCACCCACACCCTGCCCGCCGCCGATGACGAGGAGGGCATGCGCTGGCTGGCCCGCGCCGCCCATATCCGGCCCGACGGCCGACAGGACGCGGTGGGTGTGCTCGGCACTGAGATTCGGCGTAATGCGGTGCGGGTGCGGCGATTACACGCCAAACTCTTCTATCGGCCGCTGCTCGAATCGGTGGTCAAGATGGAGCCCGCCGCGCTGCGGCTGAGCCCGGACGCGGCGATCCGGCAGCTGGCGGCGCTGGGTTATGCGGCCCCGGAAAACGCACTGGGACATCTGAAGGGGCTCACCGGCGGGGTGTCACGCAAGGGCCGGATTCAGGCGCTGCTGTTGCCGACGCTGCTCGAATGGCTCGGGGACACCCCGAATCCCGATGCCGGACTGCTCGCCTACCGGCGGGTGTCGGAGGGGCTCGACGACCAGATCTGGTTCCTGCGCGAATTGCGCGATGAGGGCGCGATCGCGCAGCGGTTGATGATCGTGCTCGGCTCCTCGGAATATCTGCCGGATCTGCTGATCAATGCGCCGGACACGATCCGGATGTACGCCGACGGCCCCGGCGGGCCGCTGCTGCTCAGCCCGCAACCGGAAGATGTCGCGCGCGGGATCCTGACCGCGTCGGCACGCTACGACGATCCGAAACGTGCAGTGGCGGCGGCTCGTTCGCTGCGCCGACACGAATTGGCGCGGGTCGCCTCCGCCGATCTGCTCGGCATGCTGGACGTGCCGCAGGTGTGCCGGGCGCTGTCCGCGGTCTGGGTCGCGGTGCTGGAGGCCGCACTGCGCGCGGTGGTTCGGGCCAGTGAGGCCGAACTCGGCGCACCGGCACCGGCCGATATCGCGGTGATCGGCATGGGCCGTCTCGGCGGTATGGAACTGGGCTACGGTTCCGACGCCGATGTGCTGTTCGTCTGTGATCCGCGGCCCGGCCAGGACGAGACCAAGGCCGTGAAATGGGCGATCGGCATTGCGGAAAAGGTGCAGCGGTTGCTCGGCGCGCCGAGCACCGACCCGCCGCTGCAGGTCGATGCCGGATTGCGGCCGGAGGGGCGCAACGGGGCGCTGGTGCGCACGCTGGCCGCCTACGCCGCCTACTACCAGCAGTGGGCCCAGCCGTGGGAGGTACAGGCGCTGCTGCGCGCCCATCAGGTGGCCGGAGATCAGGACCTCGGTGTCCGGTTCCTGCACATCATCGACAAGGTGCGTTATCCGGATGGCGGGGTGTCGGCGGAGGCGGTGCGCGAGATCCGCCGGATCAAGGCCCGGGTGGACGCCGAACGCCTGCCGCGCGGTGCGAACCCGGCGACCCACACCAAACTCGGTCGCGGCGGCCTTGCCGATATCGAATGGACCGTGCAGCTGATGCAGCTGCGCTACGCCCACGATGTGCTCGGCCTGCACAACACCTCGACGCTGCAATCGCTGGATGTCATTCAGGAAACCAAATTGCTTGCGGCCGAGGATGTTTCGTTGCTGCGCGAGGCCTGGCTCACGGCCACCAAGGCGCGCAACGCCCTGGTGCTGGTGCGCGGTAAGCCCGCCGATCAACTCCCTGGCCCGGGCCGTCTACTATCGGCCGTCGCGCGCGTGGCGGGCTGGCCCAATGATGACGGCAGCGAGTTCCTCGACAACTACATGCGCGTGACCAGGCGTGCAAAAGCGGTGGTGGAGCGCGTCTTCGGCGGCTGACTCCGCAGCCGAATTCGACGGCTGCCGGCGTTCAGGGCAGGGTGATGCCGACGCGGTCGGCGCGCTTCTGCCCCCATTCGTAGAGGGCGGTGAGGACCGGGACCAAACTCCAGCCCTCCTCGGTCAGGTCGTATTCGACCTGGGGCGGCACGGTGTCGAAGATGGTGCGGCGGATCAGTCCGTCGGTCTCCAGATCGCGCAGCTGCTGGACGAGCATCTTCTCGCTGGTGCTCGGCATCAGGCGGCGGAGTTCGCCGTAGCGGCGCACACCCTCCTTGAGATGGGCCAGGATGACCGGCTTCCACTTGCCGTCGATGAGGTCGACGGTCACCTCCACCGCGCAGTAGTAGCGTTTGTCCGGCATTGCTCGCCTCCCGGTACTCACCAAAAAGTGCGTTCTTGTAACACTGTAATCATCGGGCTTTCATGGAACTCGTCCTGCGGCGCGGCCGCACCACATTCTGCAGACATGGAGCGCGATTCCCATGAAAGTCATTGTTTTCGACAGCTTCAAGCCCGGCGTGACGATGGAGACCATCACCCCGTATCTCCCCGAAGAGGTCGCCAATGTGTGGCGGCTGTGGAAGGCGGGCATCGTCCGCGAGAACTACGCGCGCGCCGATGAGCCCGGCGTGGTGATCGTCTTCGAGGTCGACAGCGTCGAGGAGGCCAAACGCTACGTCGCCGATTTCCCGCTGACCAAGGCCGGGCATCTGGAATGGACCTATGTTCCGGTGCAGGCGCCGCTGCCGCTCGAGGCGCTGATGGATCCGTCCGTCGATGTCGCCGAGCCCTACGACCGGACGAAGGTGGGGTCGGCCTGATGCAATACGCGTACGGCCTCAGCATTCCGCAGACCCTCGCGGATGCCTGCGACCCGACCATGATGGCGCTGATCATCTACGACATGCAGGTCGGCATCGTGCGGCAGTTGCCCGACGGCGACAAGATCGTCGAAGCCTGCCGGCAACTGCGGGATGCGGCGCGGGAGAACGGATTTCGCGTCTTCTACACCCGGCACATGTCGCTGCCGCCCGCGGCCTCCGGTGTCTCGCAACTGCGCACGGCCATGGAGTGGCAGCGGGTCGACAATCCGAACGAGGTGCACTCCAGCTTTCCGCAAGGCTCGCCCCAGTACGAGCTCGTCCCCGAGTTGACGCCGGGGCCGAACGAGGTGGTCATCGACAAGATCACCATGTCGGCCTTCGCGGCCACCCCGCTGGATTTCGCGTTGCGCGACTTGGGTATCGACACCTACGCCATTGCGGGCATTGCCCTGGAGGTCGGCATCGAACCCACCGTCCGGCACAGCCTGGACCTCGGCTACCTGCCCATCCTGGTGACCGACGCGTGCGGCGCGGGGCACCCCGCCGCGGCCGAACGCTCCTTGGCCACACTGGCTTTCGCGGGTGGCTCGCTCACCACGGACGCCGCCGCCCTCGCCGAGCAGATGAACCGCCACTGAGCGCGAGCCGCACCGGACCGACCGCGGTCAGCACCTGAAAGCGCCGCACGAATGCGCGCAGTGCCATGCGGTCCTCATCGTCGGGCGGGCGGTACCCCCGCTCGGCGGTGACGGATACGGTGCTCCCGTTGCGCACCCGCAACTGGTCCCAACACACCGGCAGCACCGGCGCGTGCACACTGTGCCCATTGCACGTCACCGTGATCCGTGAGGTGAACCGGCCCGCGGTATGCGCAAGATCCTCAGCGGCGTCGGCGGTCAGCACCCCGGTCGCCGTGAACTCCTCGACATACATCGCGACCACCTCACTCTCTGCTGGCGAGTGTACGAGGGGCACGGCGTCCACGGAATCTCCACAATCGGCGCACCTCGTCTCCACAGCCGCCGGTTAGGGTCGGAGCATGCGTAAATGGGTGGACCGGGTGCTGCTCGGGCTGGGGTGGTGCGCCCTCGGGGCGGGAGTTCTCGGGATCGTATTGCATTTCGGAACGTGGCGACGGCAGGTCTCGGTGCTGTTGGCGGCGGGGGCGTCGTATTTGATGCTCGGTGCGGTGCTGGGGCTGGTGTTGCTGCTGATCGCGCGGGGGTGGAAGAGTGCGGCGGCGGCCGGGGTGATCGTGGCGGCGGTGTTGTGGACGCAGGTCCCGATGTTCGTGCCGGAGGGGCGGGCGGCCAGTGGGCCGGAAGTTTCGGTCATGCAGTCGAATCTGCTGTTAGGGGAGGCGGATGCGGCGGCGGTGGTTCGGGCAGTGCGGGACAACCGCGTCGAGGTGCTCACCGTCGACGAGCTGACATCGGAGGTCGCACAGCGACTCGCAGCGGCCGGAATCGAGGAGTTGCTGCCACATCAGTTCCTGCAGCCCCGTGGCCTCGCCAACGGTACCGGGATCTACAGCCGATATCCGTTACGGGACACCAAGAAATACGACGACTTCTGGATGAACAATCTGTCCGCCACCATGGAGCATCCACAGCGCGGGCCGGTCGCGGTGTTCGCATTCCATCCGGTCCCGCCGTCGGTCGACTTCGCGGTGTGGAGTTCGGAGCTCGACCGGATTCGCGAAATATTGGACGCGCAACAGGGTCCCGCGATCGTCGGTGCGGATTTCAATGCCACACGCGATCATTCGGCATTCCGTGATCTGCTGCGCGGACGATTCGTCGCGGCGGCGGATCAGGCGGGGGCCGGGCCGCTGCTCACCTATCCGGCCGACCGCCGGTGGGGGCCGGTGATCGGCATCGACCACATCCTGGTCGCCGACGGCACGGCAGCGCAGGTCCGCTCGCTCACCATTCCCGGATCGGATCACCGCGCGATACTGGCCCAGGTGCAGTTGAACGCCTGACGGAGCGAATGCGCCCAGACGTATACGCACGCAGCGGTTTCTGCGATTACCATGTGATCGCTCGACGGGCAGGCGGATGCGTCGCCGATGCCATCGGGTCAGGGGCCGCTGAGGACGGGCCCGCGGTGAGTTCGGGGAGGAAAGACCTGATGAGGACTAGACGGCTGCGGTTCGGGGTGGTCGCGGCAGCGCTGCTGGTCGGCGCCGCGCTGGCCGGATGCGACAGCAAGGCGGGCCAGCCGGGGGCGAGCGCGGTGACCGCGGACAATCCGTGGAATGTCACCGGCGCGGTCTCCAACAACGGTCCGAGCGGCCCGCGCAAGGGTGTGCCGGATGCCGCGCTCACCGCGGAGAACGGTGACGGTGGTGCGGTCGACAAACTCGCCCTCAACACCATCGCCGATCTAGAGGATTTCTGGAAGACCGAGTACGGCAAGAACTTTCCCGGCACCTTCAAGCCGGTGAGCCGGTATATCTCCTGGAATGCCAAGGCACCCAGGGAGCAGGCGGTCACGTTCTGCAAATCCAGCACCTATCACCTGGTCAATGCCGCCTACTGCAGTCTGGACCACACCATCGGCTGGGATCGCGGCGTGCTGCTGCCGCTGCTGCAGGATAAGTACAGCGATATGGCGGTCGTGATGGTGCTCGCGCACGAGTACGGTCACTCCATCCAGGGGCAGGCCAAGATCGCCGGATTCTTCAGCGGGGCGCTGGTGCAGGAACAGCAGGCCGACTGCCTGGCCGGAGTCTTCCTTCGGCATGTGGCGGAAGGGAATTCGGCGCATTTCACGCTGAATATGACCGACGGGCTCAACGCGGTGCTCGGCGCGACCATCGCCGTGCGCGATACTGATCCGGACAACCCGAAGAATGTGCACGGTTCCGCCTTCGAGCGGACGACCGCGGTGCAGATCGGCTACACCGACGGTGCGCAGGGCTGCAAGAAGATCAGCAAAAAGGAGATCGAGCAGCGCAGGGGCACCCTCCCCACGACATACGAGGACGGCGAACAGGATGCCCAGCTTCCGGTCGACGTGCCCTCGCTGACCAGCCTGAGCCAGGCGCTGGCGAAGATCTTCCCGCTGCACCAGGCGCCGCAGTACGACTACACCGGGATCGTCAAGAACTGCGCCACGGTGACCGCCACCGAGCCGGTCTCCTACTGCCCGAGTTCGAACAAGATCGGCACCGATGTGCCGGAACTCGCCAAACGCGGCGGGAAGATGAAGGGCGATGACGGACCGCTCTCGGCGGTGGTGGACGGCGATTACAACGCCTTCGCCGTCTTCATCTCCCGCTATGTGCTCGCGGTGCAGCAGGAACGCAAGCTCTCGATCACCGGAGCCGAAACCGCCGGACTGCGCACCGCATGTCTGACCGGAGTCGTGACGACCAAGTTGAGCGAGCCCGGCAGCGATCCGCGACTATCGGCCAATGACCTCGACGAGGCGGTTTCCGGACTGCTCGCCGACGGTCTGGTCGCCAGCGATGTGGACGGCAAGGTGGTGGCGAGCGGCTTCCAGCGGTTGGAGGCGTTCCGCACCGGTGTCCTCGACGGCGAGCAGACCTGTCTGACGAACTACCGCTAGTTCACCGGCAGCGAGCGCAGGGAGCTGAGCGTGGTCGCCAACGCGCGGGCCGTCTCGGCTCCCTTCGTCACGAAGTGCTCGGTGAAGAAGGTGACGTGCTCACTGTGCTCATGGAAGTGATGCGGGGTGAGCACCACCGAGAACACCGGCACATCGGTATCGAGCTGCACCCGCATCAGACCGTCGATCACCGCGGACGCGACGAAATCGTGCCGGTAGATGCCGCCGTCGACGACCAGCGCGGCCGCGACGATCGCCGAGTACTCGCCGCTGTTCGCCAATCGCTTGGCGTGCAGCGGGATCTCGAATGCGCCGGGCACCTCGAAGACGTCGACGGTGGTCGGGTCGAAGCCGAGCCCGGCGTATTCGGCGGTGAAGCCCTCATACGCTTTACCGACGATGGAGCTGTGCCAGGTGGCGCGAATGAATGCGACTCTGTTTCCCATCGCCCGAGCCTACTTGCCCGTATCGGCTGTGATATGTGCCTCCAGCCACTCCACCACGTCGGAGAGCACCTTGTCCTGTTCGGGTTCGTTGAAGACCTCGTGGTAGAGACCCTCGTAGCGGATCACCGTGAGATCCTTGGCAGCCGCGGAACGCTCGATCAGGTCGGTGCTCGACGGTGCCGCGATGGCGTCGGCGGTGCCGTGCAGCACCAGCAGCGGCACGGTCAGCTTGTCCAAGCGGTTCTTGACGAACTCGGTGGCGTTCAGCATCTCCATGCCGGTGCGGGCCGGGAGTTTGCCGCGGAAGACCAGCGGATCGTTGTCGTAGGCGCGAATCACCTCGGGATCGCGGCTGATCATCGACGAATCCAGTTTCAGCACACCGAAATTCGGGGCGAACCGGGACAGCAGCGGACCGAGCAGGCGCTGTAGCGGATTGCCGACGGCGATATCCAGCGGCGGCGCCGAGACCACGATGCCATCGACATCGATCGGTGCGCGGGTGGCCAGATACAGCGTGATCAGGCTGCCCATCGAATGCGCGACCAGGAACCGCGGCACATCCGGATGTTCGCGCTCGGCGATCTTCAGCATCTCCGCGACATTGTCGGCGGCACCCGACATCGAGTCGATATTGGCGTTGCTGCCCGCGGACTTGCCGTGGCCGAGGTGGTCGAGTGCGTAGACTGCGAAACCGCTGTCCGCCAAGCGCTTTCCGACATGGGCATAGCGGCCCGAATGCTCGGCGACGCCGTGTACGAGCACGATCACCGCGCGCGCCGAGGTCTCGGGAAGCCATGCGCGCCAAGCGATCCGGCTGCCGATGCCGTCGAATTCGCCGGTCGCGGTGGCCGGTCCCGGCTCGGCGGACTCGCTGGCCTTCGGATCGGTTGTCATGCATCGGCTCCTGGGGTCGGTGGCGGCGCAGCAAGCTGATCGATCAGCCGCCGGTTGAACTCGATGAGCCGAGCGTAGTTCACCAGCGAGATGCGCTCGTCGGTTCCGTGGATCGTTTCCACATCGGCCTGGGTCAGCACGATGGGCGCGAAGTTGCACCGAGTCGCCGCAAGGTCGTCGTAATGTCGCGAATCGGTGGCGCCGGGGACGATTCCGCTGGTCACGGCGATACCGGGGACGACGGCCTGGGCGAGGTCGGCGATCAGGCCGAAGGCGGGGCCGGGCGGGCGGTCCGCGGACGGCTCCGAGGTCATGCCGACGAGTTCGATCCGCACGCCCGCGTCACGCACCACCTTGCGGCAGTGTTCGAGCACCGCCGCAACCGAATCGCCGGGCAGGATTCGGAAATTCACCAGGGCCTCGGCCTGCTGCGGCAGCACATTGGGTTTGACGCCGCCGCGGATGACCGTCGGCGCGGTCGTCGTGCGCACCAGTGCCTCCGTCTGGGGACGGGCCGCGAGCATCCGGGTGATCACGGGGGCGGCCAGCCGGGCGAAGCCGAGCAGGTGGCGGCGATAGTCCGGCACGACCCGGCGCAGTCGCGCGACCATGTCCGCCACCACCGGCGTCATGCGCAACGGCATCGGGTGGTCTTGGATCCGGCCGACCGCGCGCGCGATCCGGCCGACCGCGGTCTGCGCACCGGGCATGGACGAATGCCCGCCCACCGCCGATACCGAAAGCCGAACGGTCGCATAGCCTTTCTCGCCGATCATGATCGAGGCGACCAGCCGGTCGACACCGTCGGCGACGCCGTCGAGAATTACCCCGCCCTCATCGAGCAACAGATCCGCGCGCACACCGGATTCGCGCAGCCAGTGCGCCATCCGGACCGCACCGTCATCCCCGAACACCTCTTCGTCGTGCCCGAAGGCCAGGTAGATGGTGTGCTGCGGTCGAAGTCCCGCCGCGAGCGCGGATTCGACCGCCTCCAGAATGGCGATCAGCCGACTCTTGTCATCGATCGCCCCACGGCCCCAGATGAATTCGTCGTCCACCACGCCCGCGAACGGCGGGTGCGTCCACCGCCGTGGCTCATCGACCGGCACCACGTCCTGATGTGCGAGCAGAATCGCCGACACCTGCTCCGGCTCGACGCCCGGCCAGCGGTACAGCCGGCTGTGCCCGAACCGTCGCAGCTCCAGTTCGGCGTGCACCAGTGGGAACGACCGCTCGAGGTGTGCAGCGAGACGAATGAATTCGGCGTCGCTGTCGGGGGTGTCGCGCCGCTCGGCGGACGCCTCGGGCTCGGCATCGCGCCGCGCGACGGATTCGGCGGACACGGCGCCGTTGCGCGCGGTGTCGGCCGGTTCGCCCGACGCGGCACCCGCCTGTCCTTCGGACCCGGCACCCTGGTGCGTTATCGACGCGATATCCGGCGGCTCATGCGAAATCGTCGCGCATCGCAGGGCGTAGGCGAGGCGTTCGGCGATCTGGGCGTCGACCACCGCGGCGGTCGGGCGGGTCTGCGCGGCGCTACCTGTCATCGAGGGCCGGACGCGTTCGGCAAATTCATGGGCATCTCTGCATTCTTCAACACATCGGCGCCGAGGGTGCGAACCTTCTGGTCGCGCCATTTCGCCCAGGCCTCACTGGTACCGCCGGTGAGGTCGGGGGTGCGCGGGGTGGTGAGCAGCGGCAGCTCCAAGCGGGCCGCGAGCACGGTGACCTGGCTATTGGCGGCGGCATGGGACCAGACATCGTCGATGACGTCGGTAATGCGGACACCGAGGCGGTCTCCGGCGCGCATGGGCCAGTCCTGGGCCAGGAGTCTGATGTCGGCGGTGTCGGCGACCGGGGCTATGCCACGGGTGATGACCGTGGCGCGGCCGTCGGGCGCGATATCGAACAGTTCGACCGCGACCGTCGCAGCGGACGGACCGGACAGCCGCAGCGCTGCCGTCGGGATGCCGGAGATGTGCTGGTCGGTGGTCAGCGGTTCGGAGATGGACCAGATTTCACGGTCGGGTCCGGGGAGCAGGCCGCGGTCGGTGTAGACACCGGTCCGCAGGTCGATCGGGACCCGGCGGGCATCCGCGGGCGGCCAGGCGGTCTCGGAGCGCCAGCCACCGTCGAACTGGCCGACGGTGATGCGTGGCCCCGGCACGTCGACATTGCGACCGGCGACGTGCTTGTCGAAGAAGGCGAGTAGTTCGGTATCGAAATCCGGTGTGCCGCATTTGCTCTCACAGTCGCTGTGGCCCCATTCACCGAAGAACGCCCGGTGATCGCCCGGGCCGAGCGCGTTCCAGACGTCGAACACCCGATAGGCGCGGGTGTTGTAGTCGAGGAAGCCCTGGCCGAGGAACAGCGGAATCGTATTGCCGCGCAACTGTTCCACCAGATCGCGTGCGCGCCAGAATGCGGTGCCACCATCGTGATTCGTGGTGTTCGCCGCGAATTGCGCGTAGCACTCGGGGGATATCTGGACCGCATTGGACTGGTATTCGGGAGAGTCGTCGGGGCGGCCCGGTGTGGAGGCGATGAGCAGATGCTCCATACCCGTCATATCCGAGGGCCGAATGCCCTGCTCGGTCACCGGCTTACCGGAGAACTTCCAGGAAACGCCCTGCATGTACACATAGGAATACGGGTCGACAACCGGTCCGAACGATACGACGGCGGCCAGGCCCGCTGGTTTGGCTGCCAAGCCCATCATCCCGGTCCAGCCCTCATAGGAGGTGCCGATCATGCCCACCCGGCCGGTCGACCATGGTTGCTCCGCCGCCCACGTCACGGCGGTGGCCACATCCGAACGTTCGCCCGGCCCGCCGAAATCCGGGCAGCCGGAGGAGCCGCCGTATCCGCGCAGGTCGACAATGACGTACGTATAGCCCGCGTTCAGGAACATCGCCACATGCAGGTCGTCGGTGGACGGACCGCCCTCCAGCCGCGGCATGCTCAGATAGGCGGCATGCGAGCGATACGGGCTGACGGTGAGCACCACCGGCGTGCGAGTGTCCTCGGCCACGCCCTCCGGCCGCAGGATATCGGCGTGCAGCCGGGTGCCGTCAGCGGCAGTGATATAGCTCTGCGACCACTGATATGGCACGCCGACCGGCTCTGCCGCCGTCACCGGCGCCGATATCCCGAGTATCAGCAAAACCCCGGCCAACCCACGCCACAACACCGAACCCACAGTCACCCGAGAACTATCGACCGCTGCTGGTCGATAGTCCAGCCCCCGGAACCGGGGGTATCACTCATCGCTCCTCGACCGAACCGAGGACCGGCTTCAGGTCCAGTACCGGGGTGCCGTCGATCGCTTCCAGACCGTGCACGGTGAGGATGTGCCCATTGCTGTCGGCGATCGTGACCCGATGCAGTCCAATGGGATTCGGCCGATCGGGTGAGCGCGTCGCGAAAACTCCGGTCTCCGGACGTGCGCGGTCCCCGCGCGGATGCACCGCGAGCACCGCCCGATCCGCCTGATGCAGCCAGGTCAGCACAATGACCTCATCGCCGGGACCCAGGTCCTTCGCCGCCGCCGCCACCTCCGAATCCAACACAATATCCGCTGGCGGAGCTCCTTCGTCACCTTGCCGAGGCGCATCCGCCCGACTACTCAACGGCGAGCGCACCCACCCAATAGGCCGCACCTGATACGAACTCATACCTGCCCCTCCGCTCTGCGCGTCGACACATGACTTCCTCCGCCTACGCGTCCACCCTGTCCTTCTTACCCCCTGCGGCGGCAGCAGTTCCCCGCCCGCCAAGCCGAACTGTCCTGGACGGCCGATCACCATGCGCTCACGTAGGTCCGCTCTCGACGTTTGCCGTCCTGAGCGCATGGTGATCAGTGGTCCAACTCCGGGGATTACGGCTGGAGCAGGCCGATGACGTTGTTGTCGGCGTCGGTGAGGGTGGCGATCAGTTTGCCGCCGCCGACGTCGTGGGGCTCGTCCTGCACGGTGGCGCCCGCCTCGATCATGGCGGCGATCTGCTTGGTGATGTCCTCGACGTGCCAGTAGCCGACCGGGCCGGCCATTCCCTTCTTCGCGCCGTTCGGGTCGAGGCCGATGTCCTGACCCGCCACGCGGTAGCCGACGTAGTACGGGGTGTCCGCGATCGGCTCCGAGCCGAACAGAGCTCCGTACACGCTCTTCGCCTTGACCAGGTCGGTCACGGGGTAGACGATGGTCTGCAGTCCAGCGGTCATGATTCGCTCCTCGTTCGCGGTGATTGTCGTTCCGGTTCTGGCTTCCGGTTCATGTACATGACCAGCCCCATCGGGAGAATGTGACAAATGGACGAGAATTTCCTTGCCGGGCGCTTCGAGGAGCACCGCACGCATCTGCTCGCGGTCGCGTATCGCATCCTCGGTTCCGGCAGCGAGGCCGATGACGCCGTCCAAGAGGCCTGGCTGCGACTCAGTCGCTCCGACAGTGACGAGATCGAGAATCTGGGTGGTTGGCTGACCACCGTGGTCGCGCGGGTCTGCCTGAATATGCTGCAGTCGCGCAAGACGCGGCGTGAGGAACCGCTCGACGATGTCGAACTGCTGCCGACGGCCGACGGTCCGGAACAAGAAGCCGTACTGGGCGATTCGATCGGGCTGGCATTGCTCGTCGTACTCGATACCCTCGCACCGCCGGAGCGGCTGTCGTTCGTACTGCACGATATGTTCGCCGTGCCGTTCGATGAAATCGCCCCGATCGTCGGCAAAACCCCGGCAGCCGCACGGCAATTGGCCAGCCGGGCGCGGCGGCGGGTACAGGGGGTCGGGGCCGCCGCCGACCGCGATCGCCAGCGCGAGGTCGTCGACGCATTCCTCGCCGCATCGCGCGGTGGTGAATTCGAGGCATTGCTGACCCTGCTCGATCCGGATGTGGTGCTGCGCGTCGATGCCGCGGCGTTGGCCACCGGAGCCGCCGCGGCGCACGGTGCGAACGCCGTCGCGCAGACGTTCTCCGGCCGGGCGAGGGGAGCGCAGCTCGCGCTCATCGACGGACGCGCTGGCATGGTCTGGGCCGTCGGCGGCTCCCCGCGCGTGGTCTTCGATTTCACGGTCTCCGAGGGCCGCATCGTCGCCATCGATCTGCTCGCCGACCCCGAGACCTTGGAGCTCATGGAACTCGAGCTGCAGGCGGGCTGAGCCTCGCCTGTCACATCTCGATCGCCGCGCCGGTCAGGGGTGTGACGGCGCGCGCCGAGCGCGCCGAGGGCACGAGGCAGGAGAGCCACGATGAGCAACACCCGATCGATCGCATATTGGGTCAGCACCGGATTATTGATTTCCGTACTGGCCACGGGCGGCGTCGCCGACCTGACTCACCGCGGCGGCACCGCGGCGGGCATGACGGAATTGGGTTATCCGACCTATGTCATGACCATCCTCGGATTCTGGAAAGTGCTCGGCGCCATGGCCATTGCCGCACCGCGTTTTCCACTGGTGAAGGAATGGGCCTATGCCGGGGCGTTTTTCGATCTGACCGGTGGACTCGCGTCGCATATCGGACACCATTCAGCCGTGAATCATCTGGTCTACACCGGCTTTTTCGCGATATGCGTGGTGGCGTCGTGGGCCTTGCGGCCCGCGAGCCGCAAACTCGGTGTTCCGGTTTTCCGCGGGCTCGGCCGTGCTCCGGAATCGGCAGCGCGCCAGCACCGGACGATGCCATCGGGATCGGTCGGCGCCGCCGCGTGACCCGCGGCCGTGAGTGGCCCGTCGTTCGAGGAAACGGCGGGCTATTCGCGTTTGCTATCACCGGTGCGAAGGTTGTGTTGAGCCAACAAGATTCGGCTGGTGTCACAGGTGGTGCGGCGTAAGATCGGGCCGGTGCGCGTCCCCGGGGGAAGTATGAGTGAGCCGGTGACCACGGATTGGGACAGATTCGTGCGGGCACTGGCGCAATGTCTATCCGAACTACCATCTCGGGCAACGTTGATCATCGCCGCGCCCGGCAATAAATACGTCCAATTCGTGCAATACGACATCAAGCTGTCCGTCGAACTGGCGGGCAATTCCTACCTCACCCGGCCCATCTCGCCGACCGCTGAGCACACCCTGCGCGATCTCGGCTGGCGCGAACCGGTCACGCGGCGCGGGATCGACAATTGGACCCGCACCCTGCTGTGGCCCCTTTCCATGGACACCCTGGTCGGACTCGCCCGCTCGGTCGCCATCGGCCTGCGCGACGCGCTCGGTGTCGGCACCCCGGTGGAACTGCGCGCCATGGGCTGGACCGAGACCTCGGGTGATCTGGATCTCACCGCACTGGGGCCGATCGCGCACCGCGGCGTGCACTGACGCGGTGCGGAGACCCGCCCGACGTGGCACTATCCTGTGAAGCATGGCAGTAGGCAAGGGCGGCACGCCGTCGAAGGAAGCGAAGACCGCGGCTAAGGCGGCGCGCAAGCAGCAGTCGAAAGAACGCCGCCAGCAGCTCTGGCAGGCCTTCCAGATGCAGCGCAAGGAAGACAAGCTGCTGCTGCCTTTGATGATCGGCGCCGTTGTCGGCATCACGGCCGTTTTCCTGGTGATCGGCCTGTTCTTCGGCCTGCAGTGGTTCCTGCTGCCGCTCGGTCTGCTGCTCGGCGTGCTGGTCGCGTTCATCATCTTCGGGCGTCGGGTGCAGCGCAACGTCTACGCGAAGGCCGAGGGCCAGGCGGGCGCGGCGGCGTGGGTGCTGGAGAATCTGCAGGGCAAGTGGCGGGTCAGCAATGGCGTCGCCGCGACCACCCAGCTGGACGCCGTGCACCGGGTGATCGGCCTGCCGGGCGTCATCCTGATCGGCGAGGGTGCCCCGCAGCGGCTGAAATCGCTACTGGCCCAGGAGAAGAAGCGCACCGCCCGGCTCATCGGCGACACCCCGATCTACGACATCATCATCGGCAACGACGAGGGCCAGATCCCGCTCAAGGAGCTGCAGAAGCACCTCACCAAGCTGCCCCGCAATATCGACGCCAAGCGCATTGACCTCATCGAGGGCCGCCTCACCGCGCTGAGCTCGCGCAGCGGACCCGCACTGCCCAAGGGCCCGATGCCCGCGGGCGCCAAGATGCGCGGTGTGCAGCGCAGCATCCGTCGGCGCTGATTCGATTCGAAAGGCCCGCATCCCCCGAGTTGGGATGCGGGCCTTTTCTGTCAGGCCGCCGGGGCGGTGGTGAGCAGCCAGGTGATCCTGTCGTATGCGAGTACGTGGTAGATCACCAGCACCGCGGTGCAGATCAGCGCCCACTGGGGCAATCCGGCGATCCACAGCGCGGCCGCGCCGCCGAACAGGACGATCAGTTCGACCACCAGCCGCACCGGCCCCGGCACCGCAACCGGCGCCGCACCGCTGCGGCTCGGATCGCCGGGAACGGCGAAGGTTCCCCACAGCGTGGCGGCGGCGACCGGCAGCACCACGACCAGGATGAAGCGCCATGGTGAGTCGAACGCCCGCCATCCGCAGACTCCGAACGAGGAAATGGCGGTGAGTTCGAGCACTAGGCGCAGCGCCAGCATGGCCGGATTCAGAGACACCGCCGGAGCCTAACGGGCAGTGCCCCAGCCGTCGTCCCTATGAAAGTCGGGTCTTTTTACTGTCGGCAGGTTCGTGCTGGTGGGCTATCGCGAGCGGACGACGGCGGTACCGGTCGCGCGGTCGTGCATACCGCGGCCGTCGGCGTCGGTGAACAAGGCCGGGACCACGAAGACCAGCAGCACCTGCCGGGCCAGCGCGCGCACGAAACCGACGGCCACCGGCGCATCGACGCGGATCACCCGCAGGCGCAGGAAGTACTGACCGGGGGTGAAGCCGAACAACGACACCGCGACGACACCGATCACGAACCAAACCAGCAGGTTGGGCGTGGTGAGCGCGCTCACGATCACTTCGAAGTTGGTGGGGCGCGGTTTCCCGGCGGGGATATCCATCCCGGCGATGATCTTGTCCGGATTCGGCCGGATGATGATCGCGGTAATGCCGAGCGCGATGAACCAGTCCACCACCAGCGCGGCAATGCGCCGCAACATACCTACGAGCGAACCCGCGCCCGAGCGCGGCAGGCCGAGGTTCTGGCCGGGGAACTCGGGGGTTGCCGGATCGCCAGAGTCCGCCGAAGGGCCGGAGAGCCAGGATCCGCTGATGCGTGCCATGAACCCCAGAATAGGCCCCTACGACCGGTCGTAGGACACCGCACTAAATCGGAGCTGACCTCGGTGAGCAGCGCCGATGATGGCCGGGCTACCATGCTGTCCGAGCCCGGTTGGCTTTCACTACCCGTCCAGCCGCACGTGTAACACTGGCGAAACACAGCCTTGACTACTGGGAAACACCGCGTCCATACCGTCGGGACGCGACGAACCCATGCAATCGACACTGGCTGGGAACCGATCCGTAAGGAGAACAAGTGACGTTCAGCACGGCCGACGAGGTCATCAAGTACATCGAAGAAGAGGATGTCGAATACGTCGACATTCGCTTCAGCGATCTTCCGGGTGTCCAGCAGCACTTCTCGATCCCCGCGAAGGCCTTCACCGCTGACCTCGCTGAGGAAGGGCTAGCGTTCGACGGCTCCTCCGTCCGTGGCTTCCAGTCCATCGACGAGTCGGACATGCTGCTGCTCCCCGACTTCAGCACCGCGCGTCTGGACCCGTTCCGCGCTGCCAAGACGCTGAACCTCAACTTCTTCGTGCACGACCCGTTCACCCGCGAGGCCTACAGCCGCGACCCGCGTAACATCGCGCGCAAGGCGGAGGAGTACCTGAAGAGCACCGGCATCGCCGACACCGCCTACTTCGGTGCCGAGGCCGAGTTCTACATCTTCGACTCCATCCGTTACGACTCGGGCATGAACGGCGCCTTCTACGAGATCGAGTCGATCTCCGGCTCCTGGAACACCGGTAAAGAGTTCAACCCGGACGGCACCCGCAACCGCGGCTACAAGGTCCGCAACAAGGGCGGTTACTTCCCGGTCGCCCCGTACGACCACTACGTCGACCTGCGCGACAAGATCTCGACCAACCTGCAGAACGCGGGCTTCGAGCTCGAGCGCGGCCACCACGAGGTCGGCACCGCCGGTCAGGCCGAGATCAACTACCGCTTCAACACCCTGTTGCACGCCGCCGACGACCTGCAGCTGTTCAAGTACATCGTCAAGAACACCGCGTGGGCCGAGGGCAAGACCGTCACCTTCATGCCGAAGCCGCTCTTCGGTGACAACGGCTCGGGCATGCACGTGCACCAGTCGCTGTGGAAGGACGGCAAGCCGCTGTTCCACGACGAGGCCGGTTACGCGGGCCTGTCGGATCTGGCGCGCCACTACATCGGCGGCATCCTGCACCACGCGCCGTCGCTGCTGGCGTTCACCAACCCGACCGTGAACTCCTACCACCGCCTGGTCCCGGGCTACGAGGCCCCGATCAACCTGGTGTACTCGCAGCGCAACCGCTCCGCCGCGGTCCGCATCCCGGTCACCGGCAACAACCCGAAGGCCAAGCGCATCGAGTTCCGCGCGCCCGACTCCTCGGGTAACCCGTACCTGGCCTTCGCCGCCATGATGATGGCTGGTCTGGACGGCATCAAGAAGAAGATCGAGCCGAAGGCCCCGGTCGACAAGGACCTCTACGAGCTCCCGCCGGAGGAGGCCAAGGGTATTCCGCAGGCCCCCACCAGCCTGGCCTCGGTCATCGACCGCCTCGAGCAGGACCACGACTACCTGACCGAAGGCAACGTCTTCACCTCGGACCTCATCGAGACCTGGATCAGCCTGAAGCGCGAAAACGAAATCGCGCCCGTGAACCTGCGTCCGCACCCGTACGAGTTCGAGCTGTACTTCGACGTGTAAGTCGGTAGGTCGCTGCGCAGGCTTCGCTCCTGCGTTGTAAGACAGGAGCCCCATCCGTTTCGACGGGTGGGGCTCCGTCATTTCTCGTGCGCACCAGCATGACCCGCGCACTGGCTGTGGTGGGTATTCGCGCGCCACACCGGTTCGATCGCAAGGCAATTCGGAACCGGGATGTACGAGGGGGTAGATGAGCGAAGTCTCGGTAGATCCGGAGAAGCTTCGGACACACGCTACGAATGTGGCGAAGCTCGGCCAGGTGGCCTCGATCTTTACTCGTCTCGACGGGTGTTCGTCAGTGCTGATCGCCGGGGCTGTACGTCGATGGCCAACCGGGTGAGCCCTCTCATCGAAGCGCAGCAGTGCCGCAAACCGCGCGGAAGGCGAGCGAGAGCTGTTGCGGCGCAAAGCGTCTGCTGTGTACGGGGGCACGCAACCGCTAGCGCATCGGCGGGGTGAGGCCGAGGCTCGTCAGGGCGGCTGGAGCAGAGTTGTCACCCATCAGACTCAGGGTTCGGGCTCGCTGGTAAGGGCAGTGGGCCGTCTCGAAGGCAATTGCGATGGCGGGTAGGCGTTCGGGGGCATGGTCGAGCAGAGCCGTGGCTCGGTCGACCATGGCGGTGGCGATCGGGTTGCCGGACACTGTGGTTCGAGCGGTTGTGACGTAGTCGCGGGCGTTCGGATGAGCGGCGAGGACGGCTGCTTCGGCACGCAGTGCGAGGTACCAGTGGCGCCAGATCCAGATGATCTGCTCGTCCATCTCGTCGGGGTCGGCTGACAGGCTTGCCAGGGCACGGTCGGGTTGTCCGTGGTGGAGCAGGACGATGGCTTCGAATACGGCACTGTATGCGGCCTTCTGGTCGGGCGCCACACCGAGATTGTCGACGATGGCCAGCCATTCGGCTCTCGCGTCGCCGTCGCCGCGCAGGCCGTGGATCAGAGCCACCGCGGCCGCCGCCGTGGCGAGGTTGGGTGCGTGCAGGCGACCGGAGAGCTCCCACGCGTCGATGAATCGCCTACTGTCGGTGAGCACGTTGTCGGCATTGCCCGCGAGCGCGTCCGCCACCAGCCGCCGCGAGGTGGCGAAGTCACCCCGTTCGGCCAGCAATGGCAGGTCGCGGAGCTGCTCGGCCCAACGGTGGGCCCCATCCAGGTCACCCACGCCGATACAGGTATCGGACGCCTCCGCGAGTGCGTTGACCCGTTCGAGCGCGCTGGCCGGTGTCACCGGAACCGCGGCGAGCAGCTCGACTCGCCGCTGGGTCGTCGCCGCGGTGGCGAAGGTATCACCCGCCCAGCACTGGGCCGCGGCAAGCGCGTCGAGGGCCGCGCTCTCGGCCAGCGGATCGCCGGTCCGGTAGGCCAGGTCTACCGCCCGCTCGGCGCGCGTAATCGGCTCGGGTACAGGCGATTCCGATGCGCTCGGCGCAGAATCGGCAGTGTGGGGGAGTACTCCGCACTCGGCCAGGGCGACTGCGGCCAGGGCGGCCGGGTCGTCGTCGGTCAACTCGCGCGCATCGGACAGCAGTGCCGCGGCCGCATTCGACGGCGGCGGCTCGGAGAAGGTTTCGGACATCCGATAGACGGTGATCGCGGCCGTGGCCAGGTCGCGGGCGGCCCCGGCGGTGTCCCCGGCGTTGCGTGCGGTGTCCGCGGCACCCCGGTAGAGGCGGTACATGTCTGCACCGCGCATCCGGCATCCGGCGACCTCGGCGGCGTGCCGTAGTGCGGATACCGCGTCGATCGGGTCCTCGGCGAGCGCTGCCGCCTGCTCGTACCGCTGCTGGGACTCGCCGACCAGATTTCGGGTAAAGGTCAGTTGAGCCAGGGACAAGGCCAGATCGTATGCGTCGGCACGAAGTTCGGATTGTTCGGCCGCCCAGGCCAGGGCTGCCCGGATGTCGTCGGCGGCCGCGTCGAATCGGGTGCGCCAGTCGGTGGCGGGCGGCAGGTCCCCGGTCAGCGCCGCGGCGGTCTTCGAGCACCAATGCAGATGGCGTGCAAGCACTTCGGGCAGCTCACCGGTCTCGAGGAGTTGTTCCGTCTCATACTGGCGGATCGTCTCCAGTGCCCGGTAGCGGGTGCCGCCCGCGGACGGCGCGGCGGTGAGCAGGCTCTGCTCGGCGAGCCGGGCCAGACCGTCCGCGACCGAGTTCGGTTCCAGCGGCGGATATCCGGCCACCTCGGCGGCGTCGGCGAAGGTAAACGGTGCGACGAAGACCGAGACACGTCGGAGCACGCACCGGTCCGAGTTGGTCAGCAGGGCCTGGCTCCAGTCGAGCATGGCCCGTACGGACCGATGTCGGTCGTCGGCACGGCGTCCACCGACCAGGAGGCGCAGCGGATCGGCGAGACTGGCGGTCAGACCGTCGAGACCGAGGGTGGGCAGCCTGGCGGCCGCGAGCTCGATCGGCAGCGCCAGACCGTCGAGCCGCTGGCAGACCTCGGTGACCTGATCCAATTGTTCCGGTTCGACGGGCCAGCCCAGGGCGGCGGCTCGGTCCAGGAACAACGCAATGGCATCCGCGGTGGCTGCATCGTCGCCGAGAGATAGTGGTGGTACCGCGTAGACCTGCTCGAAGGGCACCATGAGCCGGGCGCGGCTGGTGGCCAGTACGGTCACGCGCGGGCAGTGCGCGAGAAGGCGCTCGATGAACGGTGCCGCGCCCTCGCGCAGGTGCTCGCAGTTGTCGAGGACGAGCAGGGTGTGGCGGTCGGCGAGGGCGGTCAGCACCGAATCGTCGAGGCTGCGGCCCTGCTGTTCGCCGAGGCCGAGCGCACGGGCCACCGCGGATCCGGTCATCGCCGGATCGGTCACCGGTACGAGGTCGACGAACCATGCACCGTCGGCGAATTCACCGGCAAGATCTGCGGCAACGGCCAAGGCCAGCCGCGTTTTGCCGACACCGCCGGGGCCGAGTGCGGTCACGTGGCGCTGTACCGCGACGGCCTGACGCAATTCGGCCCGCTCCCGGGCCCGGCCGACGAACGACGTCAATGGTGCGGGCAGGACGGCCACCACCTCGCTCTGCTCGGCCCGGGTGAGCTCGGCCGCGCGCTGGGCGAGCGCCCGCCGGTCGGGGACGCCGACCTTGCGCAGCAGCGAGGACACATGGGTCTCCACGGTGCGCACCGAGATGTACAGCTGCGCGCCAATCTCGGCATTGCTGCGATGTTGCCCGATCAGAGTCAGGACTTCGGCCTCGCGGCCGGAGATCCCGGCAGCCACTTTCTGCGTTGACACGTCTCCATTCTCACGCACCGGTCCCGTAGCTCGTGCGGGCGTCGACCCGTGCTCACTCAGTGGTGCTTTCCGTGTTCAGCACGGATGTCGCGCCGCCGAGCACTGCCTACCGTAATTCTCATCGCCGCAAGACGATCCGGACCACATCGCAGAAGGAGTACTCATGACCGCCGCCTCGGCCGGGGGAATCAAGACCGTCCTGCATCCCGTCTCCGACCTGACGACGGCCAAGGAGGTCTACACCGCCCTGATCGGTGCACCGCCGCAGATCGACGGAACCTATTACGTCGGTTTCGACGTCGCGGGCCAGCACATCGGGCTGGTACCGGGCGGTGGACCGCAGCGCATGACCGCACCGGTGGCGTACTGGCACGTGCCCGATATCGAGGCGAAGCTGGCCGAGGTCACGGCCGCGGGCGCCACTGTGCGCGAGCCCGTGCGCGATGTCGGTGAAGGTCGCCTGGTCGCCACCGTCACCGATCCCGACGGCAATGTCCTGGGGCTGCTGCAGGACCGGTGAGCGCCCACCGACGTTTTCAACCGAACCGACATCACGATCGACACCACAACGGAGGAACCGCAATGACCACAACCCGCACCACGAAGCGCAAGTCCACGGTGGGATTTTCGGAAGAAGAGCGCGCCGCGATGAAGGAGCACGCTCAGGAGCTCAAGACGGCCGCACGCCGCGGCGCGCGCGCAGCCAAGGCGGACGGCGAGTCCGATGTGCTCGCGAAGATCGCCGAAATGGCGGATTCGGATCGCGTCATGGCCGAGCGAATCCACGCCATCGTCAAGGCCAACGCGCCCGAGCTCAGCCCGAAGCTCTGGTACGGCATGCCCTCCTACGCCAGGGACGGCAAGGTCGTCTGCTTCTTCCAGACGGCGGAGAAGTTCAAGGCGCGGTACGCCACCCTCGGCTTCAACGACTCGGCGAGCCTCGACGACGGCGCCATGTGGCCCACGGCCTTCGCTCTCACCGAATTGACCGCCGCCGATGAGACGCGGATCGGGGAGCTCGTCAAGAAAGCGGCGAGCTGAGAACTACGGCCTGCCACCGCGTCTGGTGGCAGGCCGTATGTATGGCTGGGATACTTCTGCGGTGGATGGTGCAGTGCCACGTGGCGAAACACGATGCACGACCGGGCGAGCGCGGTGGACTTGGCCCGCCTCGCCGAGATCCGTCGACAATGCCCCCGGCGGTGTTCGGCACCTAATCCTCGAAGTCGTCGCCTACGCAGCCAAGGAAGCCGAGTGCAACAACGGAGGGCGATGCGTAATCTCCCTGCACGCCGATATCGCTGTGGGACGACGGGCGAGGCACCGACACCCGCATCGACCATCAGGGCCAGTACGTCAAGAAGTCGTTCATCTCAATCGCCGTCGGCACGGAGCCTGGACTCAGCGCGACGAGCACGGAATCCCTGTCACCGAGCTGCTCCCCTCACATCGAACGGCACGACCGGGACGACCATCCACGCCGACCGCAAGCTGCCCGCGGTGGATGGGGCGGCAGCGGTTGACGTCGCCGTGGCAGCGCCTATCCGTCGACATCGACTATGCACGCTGAGGAGCACTGGATTGGAGTTCGAAGCGCGGGTCTATTTCACATGACCTGGCCTGAAGACGAGTACCTGCGAAACCTGCGGGAAGCGCGGGGCGACTATGCCTGGTTGATGCGGCGGTATGGCGGGCGCACGTGGCAGGAGGCTGATGCGGAGGCGCGGGAGGCGTATCCGTATGAGTCGAGTGATCGGCCGTTTCGTGGCATCGAATTCCATGAAGACGCTTGGCATTGGGCGATGTTGGCGATTCACGGCGCCATGTACTGGCGCGAGCATCCGGAGCTATTGGAGCCGTCTGTCGAGTATCTGAGGTGCCGAGGGGAGTAGCGGAAGTCTCGGTGGACGGTATGTGGGTCTCGGTGAGTGGGGTAGTAGCGGCGGGATCGGTGGGAAAGTCAGCAGGAGGCGGGTAAGCGGCTCTACTGTCCCGCGCCATGAAGAATTCAGTTGTTGCTCTAATTGGTTCTGTCCTAGCGACATTCGCGTTGACCGCTACTGGTACGCCGCCGATGGCGACGGCCGAGCCGACGGCGGACAGTGTTGCGGCGCGGATCGAATTGCAGGGCGCGGTCAATGTTCGTGATATCGGCGGGTATCGGACGTATGACGGTGCGAAGGTCAAGTCCGGCAAGGCTATTCGGTCCGATTCGTTGGAGAAATTGACCGACTCCGATGTGCAGAAGCTAGGTGGATCGAATCTGAAGGCGGTCGTTGATCTGCGGACGCCCGCGGAGGTGCAGTTCATGGGCGCCGATAAGGTGCCCGCCGGGGTGCAGACGGTGGCGCGGCCGATCGATGACACCGGGTTGTTCCAGCAGATGATGGCGGCCATTCAGTCGCGAGACCCACAGAAGCAGGAGGAACTGCTGGGGAACGGGAAGGCCGAGGAGATCATGGGCCGTGTCTATACCAGCTTCCTCAGCGCGGATTCGCGCGCAAAGTTCGGGCAGACGATTCGGGATCTGGCGGCCACCGACCGCGCGACGCTGTATCACTGCACCTCGGGTAAGGATCGAACCGGCTGGCTGACATATGTGGTGCTCCGGGCGGTCGGAGTACCGGAATCGACTGCGCGCCAGGACTATCT
Source organism: Nocardia sp. NPDC004604 (assembly GCF_040609795.1). Classification (NCBI taxonomy): domain Bacteria; kingdom Bacillati; phylum Actinomycetota; class Actinomycetes; order Mycobacteriales; family Nocardiaceae; genus Nocardia; species Nocardia sp. NPDC004604. The sequence goes on along the minus strand of NZ_JBEXLC010000007.1, from coordinate 83,779 downwards.
GCTGTCGAATCAGTATCGAGCCGCCGCAGATGCCAAGCTGCGCGAGCAGGTGAAGCAGGCCGGACTGATGCAGAACCCCGATCTGCTCATCCCCCTGCAAGAGGTTCGTGACCAGTACCTGGATACCGCGATCGATGCAATGGAACAGGCCTACGGCGACTTCGGAAAGTTCCTGACCCAGGGCCTCGGCCTCGATGGCGGCACCCTCGTACAGCTCAGAAAAAACCTGGTCGCCTAGCGAAAACACCTCGGGCCCACCCCATTCCATGGGGTGGGCCCCAACCCCTCCCATCTCACCCTGCCGCACCCCTTGGACAAGCGGTCACCATGCGCTCATGCAGGTAAACATCGAGAGCACACCTGCATCAGCGCATTCTCGGCCGTTGTATCGAGTCGTGGGCGCGCACAATGTGTGGCTTGTGTTGACTCGGTGGTTTCTGTGCGGCGGTGGGGGGTTAGATCGGGAGTAGCATGTGGACGAGTTCGCCTAGTGAGACGCCGCCGGTGCCGAAGGCTGCTACTAGGGCGTAGGCGATTAGTGCGTCGTCGATGGTGGGGTGTTGAGCGGGGGGTGGTGTGGTTGGGGGTGGCGCCCATACTGCGTCGATGTGGTGGGTTCCGGTTAGTGTGAATTGAGCGAGGACATGATCGCCTTGGTTCTTTTGGCCGAGAACCAATGTGCTGGAGTGCAGGTTTGTTGGCATCAGGCGGAAAATCCTGCCGGGGATCTCGGCGACTGCTCGGTAGGTCCAGCGGCGGTAGAAGAGTCCGCGGCCGACGGTCAATCTAATGGGGCGATCGTTGATCGATGCCCGTAGCCGTTTGGCGTTGCGCGTGCCGATGGGGACGCGCTCGCGAGTGCGCGGGCCGATGCGCTCGATGGTCACCATGGTGGCATCGTCGAATACTGGTGTGGTGACCACTCTTTCGTCGGTCCGCGTGATCACGATCTTGCCGAAATGTTCGGTGTCGACTACGAAACGCTCTGGACTGCTCAACAGGCTCCTTCGACGGTAACGAAACATCCTGCGGCGCTGGGGATCAGCCCGTCTTTTTGGCCTGCTCGCGGACCGAACCCGCCAATGCATTGGGCATCGGTTCGTGCCGCGCGTACGAGCGGGTGAAGTCACCGGTGCCGTGCGAGAGCGAGCGCAGATCTATGGCGTAGCGGGTGAGTTCGAGTTCGGGCACCTCGGCATGGATGCGCGTGCGGCCGGTGCCGTGCGGTTCGGTGCCCAGTACCCGTCCGCGGCGTCCGGACAGATCGCTGAGCACCGGACCGACATAGTCGTCGGTTACCACTACCCACACTTCGGCGATCGGCTCGAGCAGGTCGATACCCGCAGCGGCCGCGGCCTCACGCAGTGCGAGTGCGCCAGCGGTCTGGAATGCGGCATCGGAAGAGTCGACCGAATGCGCCTTGCCGTCGAAGAGCGTCACGCGCATGTCGACCAGCGGATAACCGGCCGCCACCCCGCGCGCGGCCTGGGCGCGCACACCCTTCTCCACCGACGGAATGAATTGCCGCGGAACGACTCCACCCACCACGCGGTCGACGAATTCGATGCCCGACCCGCCCGGCAGCGGCTCCACCTCGATCTCGCAAACCGCGTACTGCCCGTGCCCGCCGGACTGTTTGACGTGCCTGCCCTTACCAGTTGCCTTGCCCGCGAACGTTTCCCGCAGCGCGACCTTGTGATCGACCACATCCACCTGCACACCGAACCTGGTGCGCAACCGCTCCAGCGCGACATCGCGGTGTGCCTCGCCCAGACACCACAGCACGATCTGATGGGTATCCGGATTCTGTTCCAGCCGCACCGCGGGATCCTCGGCCGCCAGTCGGGACAGACCAGTGGAGAGTTTGTCCTCATCCGCCTTGCTGCGCGCGCGAATGGCAATGGGCAGTAGGGGATCCGGCATCCGCCAGGGTTCGATCAACAGCGGCGCGGCAGTGCCGGAAAGGGTGTCGCCGGTTTCCGCGCGACTGAGCTTGGTCACATAGGCGATATCACCGGCAATGGCCTGGCCGAGCGGGCGCTGCAGTTTGCCGAACGGCGCGGTGATGGCGCCGATGCGCTCGTCCACGTCATGGCTTTCATGGCCGCGGTCCTCGAGTCCGTGACCGCAGACATGCACCGTATCGTCGGGGTGCAGGGTGCCGGAGAAGACGCGAACCAGCGAGACGCGCCCGACATACGGATCTGACGCCGTGCGGATCACCTCGGCCGCCAGCGCGCCGTCCGGATCGCAGTGCAAGGGGGTCGATGCGGAACCGTCGGTGCTGGTGATGGCCGAAACCGCGTGCTCGGACGGGGTGGGAAAGCCACCGATGATCAGCTCCAGCAGTTCGACGGTGCCGAGGCCCTGCTTGGCGCCCTCGGGGGCGGGCGCGCCGAATAGCACGGGATGGAAGCTGCCCCGGGCGACCGCCCGCTCGAGGTCCGCCACCAGCGCGGCCAGCTCGATCTCCTCGCCGCCGAGATAGCGCTCCATCAGGGTTTCGTCTTCACTCTCGGCGATAATGCCCTCGATCAGCCGGTTGCGCGCCTCTTCGAGCAGCGGCAGCTGATCCGAAGACGGTTCGCACTCGACCTCCTCCCCGGAGGAGTAGTCCGCCACGCAGTGCGGCAGCAGCTCGACCAGACCGGTGACGGGGCGGTGGCCGTCCGGGCCCTTCGGCCCGTACACCGGAAGGTGCAGCGGGAGGATATTTTCCGAGGAGCCGCCGCCGAGCACGATGCGGCAGGTCTCGGTCATCTCTTCGAAATCGGCGCGCGCGGTATCGAGATGGGTGATCACGATCGCCCGCGGCATCCCGACCGCCGCGCACTCCTCCCACAGCGCGCGCGTGGCACCGCTCACGCCCTCCGCACCCTCCGCCGCCGAGATGACGAACAGCGCCGCATCCGCCGCCCGCAGACCTGCCCGCAGCTCACCGACGAAATCGGCGTATCCGGGAGTATCCAGCAGATTGACCTTGATCCCGCGCCAGGCCATCGGCACCACCGACAGCTGCACCGATCGGTGCTGGCGGTGCTCGATCTCGTCATAATCCGATAGCGACGTCCCGTCCTCCACCCGGCCCGCGCGATTGACCGCGCCCGCCGTGAGCGCCAACGCCTCTACCAACGTGGTCTTACCCGACCCGCTGTGCCCGACCAGCACCACATTCCGGATGTCCTCCGGCCGCTGCGCCGTCACAGCCTTACCGTTGGTCCCTGCAGACGCACTCGCTTTCTCGACCATGTGTCTCGCTTTCTCGGTCGACACCTACGGTCCTTCGAGCTTCCCACCAGCGGTCGCCTCGCGTGCACAGATCGGGCGATCCGGTGTGTTCAGGTGCGCTTCGGGTGGCGTGCATGTGCGGTTCAGGGTCCGGCCGGACAGAGGCACATGGTCGGTGCAAGTGTGTGATAGGACGGTGTGCGGTCGGCATTACGCGTAATCGAGGATGACGGCTCGGGGGGCGAGTCGTCCTGGGCGTATCCCGTCGACCGACCAGTCTGCACCGGACTGGTGACGTGACACCCGGGCTGGCGACCGCCGCGGTCTGTCGTAAGTGGACCCCCACGTTCCGCGTACGACATGAGTGCTGTCGAAGTCACCGGCCGCAGCTGCGATGACACCATCGCGCCCGCCGAGGGTGCAGTCGTGGTATTTCGGGGGCGCTATCGGCGTGCGCCGGGAATCGCGTCGACGTCGTTGGACAGGGGGAGTTTCGAACAGACGCTGCGGTCGCGGGCCAGTCCCGGGCCCTCACAGTAATCAGATATTCGCATCGCCTGCACGGATCAGGCGATCCGATGCGGTTCGGTGCAGAATGTCCCGATGGGACGCCGGTTCAGGAAGATCAATGACCGCTGAGCGGCTGTCGCCGGACCTCGCTCCCGTGTGGGCGGTGCTCCATCGCCGCCTGTCCACCGGTCAGGCGGTGCATCGGATCAAAGTCGGCCCACTCGATCCGAACCAGCAGGCCGCCATCGCCGATCTGTTCGGTTCACCGCGATTGCCCGGGCTGTACTGGACCGGCAGCCTCGCCGACATCGACGCGGTCCTGCTCGAGGTGACAGGGTGCGATGCCCGCGCCGTCGTCGAGCAACTGATTGGCCCCGTCGGAAACAGGTCCGCTGAGCGAGCAGCCGATGCCGCTGCGCGTCACGAGCTGTGGCGATGGTTGTCGGAGCACAACGTCGTTCGGGCCCAGCCCGCTTTGGCGACTTGGGTGTCGGCAGTGCAGCGCAATGGATTGATCGCGAAATCGGTCGAGCGCACGAGGTCCGAGCTGGAGCGGACCCTGCGGGTACTACACGAATTGCCCTGCCCCGGAACGCCATTGCCTGTATTCGCCGCCGAACTGCTGGGTGATCCACATGGACTCGACGAAGGCACCCGGGTGCAAGCAATGGTCGTGCGAGCGTTGACAGCGATCTACGGCACCGAACCTCCAGCGGATGCGGTCGGGTTGCGCGCACTGTGGGCGCGAGCGGGGATCGCTGACGACGAGTTGTCATCGACCGTCTTGGTCGCCGGACTGCCGATGTATGACACCGGCACCCCGATCGGCCATATCCTGCACTCCTGCGCGAGCGCCGGACTCGCTTCGGTGCTGACCCTGCAGCAGTTGCGGGTCCAGTCGGAGTCGATCAAGGTGGCAGACCGCGTATGGGTGGTCGAAAACCCCAGCGTGCTGGCGATGGCATTGACGCGTTTCGGTACCGGTTGCCCGCCGATGGTATGTACGTCCGGTTGGCCGAGCAGTGCCGGTGTGCTGCTGCTCGAGCAGTTGGCGCAGGCCGGGACCGAGTTGTACTACCACGGTGATTTCGACGGGGAAGGACTGCGTATCGCTGCGAATCTCGTGGCCAGGGTCGACGTAGTGCCGTGGCGGATGACCAGCGCTGACTATCTGCGGGCTGTTGGTGCCGACGGCCCCGAAGTCGGTCGAGTTACTCCGGTGCCCTGGGATCTCGAATTGTCCGAGCACATGCGTCGTACCGGTCGAGCGGTCCCCGAGGAACGCGTGGTCGAGGATCTGCTCGCGGATATCGGCGGCTGAGTCCGTCGCTCGTACGGGGACGAGCGCGGGATGTCGGCCCAGGCGTCTATCGTGGGCAACCGAGTCGCCAGCTAGGGGGAGCCGCTATGGATCCGATTCGTGTTCCGCCCGAGATGTTCCGTTTCACCAGCGGTGATCGGGCCGGGTTGTACGTATCGGTGCTGCATGCCTTCGGTGAGGCGAACGAACGTCTGGAGACCGCTCTCGGTATCGATGACGTCCGGGCTCGGCTGCGCACAGTCGGCTGGTTGGAGGCCATTGACGACGAGGATCTGACCTCGGCGCTGGATCAGTTGCGGGCCTGGAACCTTGTCGATGTCATCCAGAACCATTCCGAGAATTACCGCACCGCAACCGAATACGAACGTCGGAACCTGCAGTACTCACTCACCAGGCAGGGCGAGGCAGCGTTCGCCGGTGTCGTGCACGCTATGTCGGTGCTCGCGTCGAGCGGAGCGTTGCAGACCGCAGTACTCGACGCGATCTCGGATCGACTGGCCGACCTGCTGCACGAACTGGAGTCGGGCGCGGATCGCCGAGTCTTCATCGTACTGAGCGAGCTCGAATCCCACCTGGAGGCGTTGCGCGCCAATACAAAACAGTTCAATGGCGAACTGCAACGGCTGCTACGCGCCGAGGGTGTGGATCTCGGCGTGTTCCACGAGGTGAAGGCCGCGACGGTGGCCTATCTCCAAGAGTTCCTCACCAACATCGAGTACCGTACGCATACGATCGCTTCGCGAATCCAGGCCGTCGAGGATTTCGGCATCGCGCGGATGCACCAGCGCGCACTGCTCGGGGCCGAGCTGCCGAAGCTGACCGGCGCTGATCCCGGTGTCGCTTGGCTCGAGCATCGTCGAGCGAGGTGGGATGGAATACGGGCCTGGTTCCTACCTGTCGATGGATCGACGCCTCGCATCGATCAGCTCCGGCAGGTCGGCCGGAAAGCCATCATCACCCTATTGCAGGTTCTCGACCGGATCACCGAGTCCCGCAGGCGTTCCAGCAGTGCCGTGGCTGACTTTCGGGAGCTGGCACGGTGGTTCACGGTGCTGCCGGAACAGGACGATCTGCATCGGTTGTGGTCCACTGCATTCGGACTCAGCTCCGCGCGGCATCCGCACCTGGCCCACCCTGATCCAGAGTTGGTGAGCTATACCGCGCCCTGGGGCGAGGCGCCCGCGGTGGAGGTTTCGCCGCTGCTGCGTTCGTCCGGGCGCACCGAACGATTCGGTCGAACCGGCGCGATTCCGGACGTCGCGGCGATCAAGGCAGCGCGGGCAGCGCGCGCCGCAGTCGAGCGGGCCGAGCTACAGGCCGCCTGGGACATGCTGGATACCGGTGGGGCCGTGCGTCTTTCGGCGTTCGGCGAGCTGGATCACGAAGTTTTCGAACGCTTGCTGGAGTTATTGGGGCGAGCCTTGGGCAACGCGCCGGACCGGAAGGGAACTCGGCGCGGCAGTACAACCGATGGTCGGATCGAGATCGTGCTGCGAAGACCGCCTGATGGCGGCATTGCCGAGCTGAAGACACCGCGCGGGATTTTTCGCGGACCCGACTACATCGTCGAGGTAACCGCGCCAGGACGTGATACGCGGCGAAGGGGAGCCTCGGCATGAGCGAGCGTAGCGAGCGAACAGTAGACACAGCCGAGCCGTCGCTCGTGCCGGAGCCGAGCGTCAGCGAGGCGCAGGCATGAGCGACCTCGCCAACCAACTGGTGATCGCCGAGCGTGAGGAGATAACGCGCGGTGTGCGGCATCTGCTCGCCGACCCGCTGATCACCGAACGGTCGGCGCCGGAAATCTTCGATGTCATTCGACGACGGCGCGATCCGATCGCGAAATGGTTCGACTACTACTGCGGGTGGACGTTGATGGTCGAACCGCGGCTCGGTTACGCCCGCCTGGTGAAGGTGCGTCCCGCCCTCGACGCGACTCGACCGTTACGGCGATTGCGTTCGACCAGAACGGAGTTCGATCGCCGCCGCTACGTCCTGCTGTGTGTGGTCGCCGCCGAGTTGTTCGCCGCACCAGTGACCACGATCGGCTTGTTGGCCGGACGGGTGCGCGCGGCCAGCGCGGCAGATCCGTTAGTGGCGTACTTCGATACCGCCAGCCGCGAGGAGCGGCGGGCGTTCGTGGATGTCCTTCGCCTGCTGGAATCATTCGGCGTGCTCGATGCGCTCGACGGTGCCGCCGACGCGTACGTGGAGTCGGACGCGGCCAAGGTGCTCTTCCGGGTCGACACGACCTTGCTGTTACGGCTGCTGGCGACCCCGGTAGGACCCTCGCAGCTGGGCCTGCCCGCCGAGGAGGTGCCGTTGCGGTTCGACGAACTGCTCGCGGAGCTCACCCGGGAGGGTCGCTACGGCCTGGCCGGTTCGGTGTCGGGCAGGCACGCCGATATCGCCGGTGTGTCCGACACCCAGCGCAATTTATGGTTGCGCCACAGTGTCTTTCGTCGGTTGATCGACGATCCGGTCGTCTACTTCGACGAGCTCACCCCGGACGAGCGTGCCTACATTGCCTCGCCCACCGGCAGACAGCTCATGCGCCGCGCTGCCGAACAAGGTGGATTCGTGCTCGAGGAACGTGCGGAGGGGGTGCTGTTGGTCGACCCGGACGGCATTGCCACCGACAGCCGTTTTCCCGATGACGCGGCAACCGCGAAGGTGGCCGCCCTGCTGCTCCTGGATACCATGCCGGGGCCGACCACCGTCGAGCAGTTGCAGCGCGCCGCCGCCGCACTGCTGGAACGGTTCCCGCGCTGGGCTCGCAGTTACCGCGGCGACGATGGTGCGCGCGAGCTGGTTTCCGACGCGGTATCCGAGCTGAAATCGTTCGGGCTGGTGCGCACGACGGCATCCGGGCTGGTGGCGCCGCGACACGCAGCGGCGCGCTACCGCGTCAGCGAAATCCGAACCTCCGATACGACAGAGGAATCTCAGTGACCGTGACCGAGCTGCCGCAGTCGTTTCCGGATATCGCCGAACCCGTTCGATGGAAACCAACTCGGGCGGGCATTCTCAACGTTTGGCGCTACTACGACGAGGTTTTCGAGTTCCATGAGGGCCGCCTGCTACTGCGCGGGCCGAATGGCAGTGGCAAATCGAAGGCTTTGGAGTTGTTGCTGCCGTACCTCTTCGATGCGAATCTGCGGGCCAACCGGCTATCGACATTCGGTACCAGCGAGCGGACCATGCATTGGAACATGATGGGGGAGGGCGCATCCGGTGCTACCCGGGTCGGTTACGTGTGGTTGGAGTTCCGACTGCCCGGGGCGACCGATCAATGGTTCACCTGTGGAGCCCGGCTGCAGGCCACCAGCCGAACCACTTCGGTACACGCGGACTACTTCATCACCGCGTTGCGGATCAGTGGAGCTGGCACCCTCGGCGGTCTCGAACTGACCGACTCCGGTCGCCCATTGACCCGCGCGGCCCTGGCAGAGCGCATCGGTGCCGATGGCAAGGTGTGTGACAACGCGGCCGAGTATCGCGACGAGGTGCGTTCGACGCTGTTCCCGACCCTGACCGAGCAGCGCTACGACGCGCTCATCACGGCATTGCTGCAGCTGCGGACTCCCAAACTCTCGCAACGGCTCGATCCATCGTTGTTGTCGACCTTGCTGTCCCGGGCCCTACCGCCGCTGGGCCAGGCCGAAATCGCCGATCTCGCAGAGGGGTTCGAACGACTCGACGCACAGCGGGAGCGGCTCGTCCGCTTGGACGCAGAGGTCGCGGCTACCCGCACGCTGGCCAGGCAGCAGCGGACCTATGCCCAGCGGGTGCTGCGTGCCGGAGCCGCCGGACTCATTTCCGCGACTTCGGAATTGGACCGGCTCTCGGCTGTCGCCAAGCAGTCGGCCGAAGAACATGCTCGCGTTGCGCAGCACAAACACGATGTCCAGGAACGCATCCGGACGGAGAATGCGGATCTGTCGAGTGCGCGGGCGCGACGAGATGGATTGATGAAATCCGAGGCATACAAGCAGGGTTTGGAACTCGACGAGCTCCGCAAACAGACGCGCGGTGCGCAACAGCGCGCGATCAAGGCCCGCGCCGAGGAACAGCGGCTGCGTCAGATCGCAGAGAACGATGCCGCCGAGCATGCGACGGCGATCGAGGCGGAGCGGGGCCGGGAACGCATCGCCACCGACAGCGGTATCGAAGCGCAACAGAGTGGGCATCGCGCCGGGCTCGGCGGTGTGTACGACGAACTCGCGAACGACCCCTGCGGGAGTGCGGCGCGGGCGCTATTGCGCGGCACGGTGCGCAGCAAGCGAGATCGCATGCGTGCCATGGCCGGTGCACTGGACGAACACGAACGCGCCGTAGGACTGCGTACCGCGGCCGAAAGAGATCTCGAGTCGGCGCGCACAGCTTTCGCGGACGCCAGGGAAGCCAACCTCCAGGCCTCCGAGGAACGAGAGCGGGAACTCGAAGAACTGCGTAATCGCCTGCAGGACTGGGCGAGTGGTTGCCGCGCACTTTCGTTCGCCGACGCGGTTGCGCTGGCCGACCTCGCGGATCGTGAATCGGTGGTGATCGAAGCGGTGAACAAAGTCGCGACTGCGGCGCTCGAGGTCGTAGCCGGACGAACAACCTTGTGCGAGAAGGAAATCAGCGACGCCCGGCGCGAGCGTGAGCAACGGATCGCCGATCGGGATCGGCTGGCGGATGAACACGACATTTCGCCCGCACCGCCACATTGGCGCACCGCAGACCGTGGCCGGATGGTGGGCGCGCCGCTGTGGCGGCTGGTCGACTTCGCGCCGGATCTGCCCGGTGCGAGCGCCGCGGGAATCGAAGCCGCGCTCGAATCCGCCGGGCTGTTGGATGCGTGGATCGGACCGCGCGGCGACATCGAAGGACACGATGTCTTTGCCGACTCGGACGCGCTGATACCAGTCACCGGCCGATCTTTGGCTGAAGTGCTTGTTGCTGTTCCAGATGCTGAGGTCGACGCCGTCGTCGTCCGTCGGCTGCTGGCCACGATCGCATTCGACGAACAGTTGCCGACCGGATCGGTGGTCGCGGTCGGTGCCGACAGCGGTTGGCGCATTGGCAATCTCACCGGCAGCTGGTCCAAGGAACAACCCGCCTACATCGGTGCCGCGACCCGCGAGCGCACCAGGCAACGTCGCATTCAGCAGCTCGAAGACGAGATCGCCGACTACGACCGGACATTGGAACGGCTGCGCACCGAACGCCAACAGTTGGCGACCGTGCGTGAGCTCATCGAATTCGAACGCGACTCCCGACCGAAACACGACCTGCTGACCGCTGCCGAGAAGCGGCTCACCCGAACCGAATCCGACTTGGCCGCCGCCGACCACCTGGTCCGTGAACGGCTGGACAACGTAACCGCCGAACAAGTCGCGGTCAAACGTGCATTGCACGCGCTGTCCGCCCTCGCGGCGGAAACCGGCCTACCCACCGACCGCGCCGCTCTTTCCTTGCTGGACAGTGCCATCGAAGACTTCTCCGGCCAAGCCGAGACCTGGCTCGACGCCCACCGCGATCTGCGCGCAGCCCGTGCCACCGCCGCCGACCGGGCCGATCGCGCCGAATCCTCCGCCGCGGAAGCCGTGGCACGAGCCGAAGCCGCTGCGGCGGCCGAGGACGAGCACCGCGGCCTGGCCGCCGAACTCGCGGCCATCGAGGAATCCGTCGGCCGCGACTACCGCTCGGTGCTGACCGAAATCGACCAGCTGCGCAGCCGAATCGACGAACTCGCCGACAGCGTGGAGCACAACCGGACAACGGTTACCGACCTCGCCGGAAAACTGGGCAGCCTCGAAGCCCAGCACCGCACCGATGCCGAAGCCCGCGACCCGGCCGCCACACAGCGAGACGCTCTCGCGCTACGTTTCCGGCACCTGTCCGGCGGAATCTTCCCGGCCGACAGCGAAATCCCGGATCTGCCGACGTTCCGCGAAACTCTCGCGGGCTCGGAAGGCGTCCGTGCTGCACTCGATGCGGCCCGATCGGTCGCCGCGGCCTGGCCGACCATCCCACACACCCCCGCGAACCTCGGTGATGCGTTGCGTCGCCTAGCAGACTCCGTCCACGAATGCCGCACCGCGCTGTCCGCCCGCGCCGATCTCGACCTCGAAACCGACGACGACGTACAGGTTTTCACCGCTGTTGTCGACGGGGTTCGCGTCGGATGCGCCGAGCTACTGCGTATCTTGAGCGCCGAAGCGGACCAGAGCAAGAACGAGATCACCGAGCAGGAACGACAGCTGTTCGATCAGACGCTGACCGGCGATACCCGGCGACACCTCGCCGCCCGCATCCGGCAGGCAAACGAACTCGTCGACGGGATGAATGCACGTCTCGAGCGGGTGCGCACCGCGTCGAACGTTGCCGTGCAGTTGGTTTGGCAAGTGGGGCAAGACCTTCCACCGGGCACGAAGGCGGCCCGCGATCTGCTGCTCAAGGACCCGGTCCGGCTGAGCGACGCCGACCGAGAATCCCTGCACACCTTCCTTCGCGACCGCATCGAAGAAGCCAAAGCAGATGACACCGCCACCAGCTGGGAGCAGCAACTCGCCCAGGTCTTCGATTACACGGCGTGGCATCGGTTCGTAGTCAAGATCGATCGGGGGAACGGCGAGGGCTACAAGGAGCTGACCAAGAAGCTGCACGGTGCGCTGTCCGGCGGCGAGAAGGCCATCGCACTGCACCTGCCATTGTTCGCCGCCGTCGCCGCGCACTATCAGGCTGCGCCACAAGCACCCCGAGCCATCCTCCTGGACGAGGTGTTCGTCGGCGTCGACACCGCCAACCGCGGCCAGATCTTCGCGCTGCTGTCGGCGTTGGACCTGGACCTGATGCTGACCTCGGATCACGAGTGGTGCACGTATGCGGAGTTGAGCGGGATCGCGATCCATCAGATCGTGGGTGGAGATGGCGATGATGCGGTGACCACAGCACGATTCACCTGGGACGGCCGAGAGTTGTTGCCCGCGTGATGGATGGAAGACAACAGCGCCGAGCGGAATGCTGCCGATGGTGGGCAGCCAAGGGGCGTCGGTCGGCAATTCAGTGGACCCATCGGTCAACCCCTGGTCTGGTTCGGGTCGAAGGTTGCTTCGTCTGCTTTGAGATTGGCTCCGCCGGCGCCGTTCTCGATGAGGCAGTCGATCACGTTCAAGCACCGTTCGATCACTTCCGCCGAAGATGCGACACCGTAGGTCAGCAGCACAATGTCGGCAACTTCGTTCGTACTATTCGAACGTCGCGCCGGAATTGAAGCAGTCGTCCAAGCCGCTTGGAACGTCACCGCTGGTAGGCGGCTCGCCACAGAGGATTCCGCACTGTAGGTAGTCCGGAGCTTCGGTGCCGTCGGGCTGGCGGCACCAGCCGTCGCTGTCGCGACCCACAAGCCACGATCGGTTTCGATGCCGATCAGGACCTGGGCGGGTTCTTCGGCGTGGGGTGGCGAGCAGGTCGTGGAACCCGCCGATACCGGTCAATCCTTCCGGTAGCCGCCGTGCGGCCAGTCTCGTACCGTGCTCGTCCATCACATGAACATCGCGATGCTCCTCGACCCAATCGTCGCCGACATAGACCATCTATCACCTCCAGGCTCATCGGTTCGAATCCTGTTCGAGCTCAAGGTAACCCGGCGGCGACCTGATGGATCAGTACTCGAACAGGTACGACACCCCATCAGCGCTACAGGTGGTCTCACCGACCGGCCGGGGCACGATCTAACCCTAGGAATTGAACGTCATTCCTGGCGGTGGAAGTACTCACCGACCGGCGGCTCGGTCAATCAGCTTGCCCGCTCCCGGTCGCCACCCAGGCTTAGGCTCGCTGATCACCTCCCATTAGGCTATTGCCGATAGTCGTCGCGGGGAGGGTGCGGGTGTGGATTCGTTTCTGGGGCGGTGGCGCGCGAGTGGCGGCCGCGACGGGGCTTGACCCCCACTCGCGCTCAGAAGACCGCCCCCGAAAAACCAAAATCCATTGTGCAGCTTGACCTGTCACACCCGCGACGACTTCGGAATCCCGGTCGCGATGCTGGATCTGGACGGCCGCTGGTCATCACCATCGGGAAGGGCGAAAGCCAGTCGCGCACGCGCCTCGCCCGACACGGCTAGCGGGAATTCCCGTCCTCCACCGTTGAATTCAGCTTTCCGAGCTGACGATCGAGGTTGCGGACCGCTGCCGAATCGGGGCCGAAAACCTCGCACAGGACGGGGCGCAGAGCGCGCAGGTCGTCTCTTGCATCCTCGAAGTCGCCTGCGACCGCCTTCATGTGGGCGATGAGGAAGCGGGCGCTGATTAGCTGATCCCGGTTGGCGGCCGGGTCCGCGTTGCGAACGTAGAAGCTCAGGGCACGCAGCGCCCTGTCCGGCTTGCCGAGTTCCGCGTAGGCGACTCCCGCGCGGTAGGCGCTGTCGATGACGATCGATTCATGCGGTTGCAGATAGGCGAGATAGGTACGGACAAGATTCTCCAGGAGCGGGGCGGCGCGGGTGAACACGCCCGCGTCGAACAGCGCGTGTGCCAGTAGCTCCCGCATCCGCACCTGTAGGTATTCGCTGTGGGCGCGCGGCAGATTGTCCTCGATGATCCGGATCGCGTCGGTGGGCAATTGGTCGCGCAGCAGCACAGCGACCTCGCCCTCGATCCGAATGACCTCGCCCTCGGTAAGTTCGGGTCCGGTCCGCGGGTCGGCGGCGCGCCGGGCGGCCGGGGCCAGCAGCGGACGGCGGAACGGGCGGGTGGGATCACGTGACTCGTCCTCGGCAGCAGTGGGATCCGGCGTGGCGGCCAGCGGAGCCAGTACCGTGTAGACGGTCTCGGCGGTGGGACGGTCGCCCGGCGGCTTGGCCATCATCGATACCACCAGCCGGTCGATGTCCACGGGCACGCCCGGACGGGCGGCGCGCACCGACGGTGGCGGCGTGCTCAGGTGGTGCGTACGCAGCGACGTAGCGCGGGTCGCCAGAAACGGCGGGTCGCCGGTGAGCAACTCGTACAACAGGCAGCCCAGCGAGTAGACGTCGGATGCAGCGGTGACCACCTGTCCCAGTGACTGTTCCGGCGACATGTAGGGCGGCGTGCCGACGGTGTGGTCGATCTGCGTGAGCCGCGGCAGCGCCCCCGCGCCGCGCAGGATGGCGATGCCGAAATCGAGCAGTTTGACCAGCCCGTCATCGGCGATGACCACGTTCTCCGGTTTGACGTCACGGTGCACGATGTCCACGCGATGCACGTCGGCTAGCACCGCCGCCAGCTGAGCGGCGACCGCCGCCGCCCACGCCACGGTCGGTGGCGCGTCCACATAGTCGGCGTCGTCGACCCAGCGGCGCACGGTCACCCCGCGCAACAGCTGCATGACCACCCACAGTTGCCGACTGCCATCGGGATTGATCAGCACCCCGGTGTCGTAGACCGCCGGGATGCCCGGATGCTCAAGCCGGGCCGTAGTGCGGATCTCCCGCAGGAACCGCCGTCGGCTCCGTTCCTCGTCCTCGAGGATTTCGGCGGCCTCGAAGCTGTCGGCGGTCGCGGGCGGAGACTGCGGCTTCAGCATTTTGATCGCCACCGGCCGGTCGAAGCGCTCGTCGTGGCCGTGGTACACGACGCTCATTCCACCGCTGCCGAGTTTCCCGTCGATGCGGTAGCGGCCGTCGAGCAGCTGCTTGTCCTCCGATAGCCCGGTGGTGTCTTCCAAGGCCGCTCCCTATGTCTCGCGTGTGCGGACTGTCTAGCTCTGTTGCCGTAATCTCTTGAACCCGAACACTATTCGACCGAGCCACGGTTCTCGGTCGCGCGGCGCATCTCCGCCCGCAGGCGTTTGAGCGCCGCGTCGCGGGCCGGATCGGTGATGATCCGATACGACCGCTTGATGGCCTCCTCCTTGAACGCCTTCTGGAACTCGGCATTGTCGAAGTACAGGCCCATGAAAGCGGTATTGCTGGCGGCGTTCTCGGCGACGATGTCGTCGAGCCGATCGTCGACCACCTGCCCGAAACGGGCTTCGTCGTTCATCAACGCCACCTGTTGCAGGCCCGTGTCCTCCACGATGCTGGCCACCTGCTGATAGGCGAGGATCTCATCGGAGGTGCCGAGATCCAGTCCGAAGCGCTCATTGAGCCGTTCGATGATCTCCGAGAGCGGTTCCAGCTCCGGCTCCTGATAGCCGCCGCCGTCCGCCGCGTGGCCGCGGATCGTCCGATCACCGGCCGGGGACAGCGAAACATCATGGTGCCCGGTGAATTCCAGCCGATAGTGGGTGAGATCGGCGTCGCCGATGTCCACCGAGACCAACGGCGGCCCGGGCAGCCGGAGGAGCAGGAGGCGACCGTATTGGTAGAGCCGTTGCAGCCTCGGGTCACCCCAATCGATAACCTGCGAGAGCAGACTGTACGCGCGCACGTAGTTCCGCAGCGCCTTGCGGAAACCCTCGCGCTCCTCATCGGTGTCGAGAGCGCCGAACCGGTCCAGGGCCGGTTGCAGGTAGCGGTGAGCGTCGCTGTGCAGTCTCCGTTCGGCGGTCGGCGTCATGCGCTCGGCGTCCGCCGCCCCGAGCACCCGCACGAACGCCTCCATCTCCGGGACCGACAGCAGGCCGTACTCCATGACCTCGCGTTCCTTGTCATAGAGCAGATTCGGGTCGGGCGGCGGGGTGAGGGTGCCCTCGAACCAGTCCTTGAACGCCTCCTCGATGGCGGCGGCCTCATTGTGGAAGTCGAGGATGCGGACATCGGCCTGGGTCTTCAAGGGATGCATGCGGTTGAGCCGCGACAGGGTCTGCACGGCATTGACACCGGTGAGCTTCTTGTCGACGTACATGCCGCACAGCAGCGGCTGATCGAAACCGGTCTGGTATTTCTCGGCGACCACCAGCAGCCGATACTCGGTTCGGCCGCGACCGTCCGGATCGTCGGCGCGGGTGTAGTCGAAATGCTTGGGCAACTCGATCTCCGGGAAGCCGTTGAGGCCGGCCTCGGTGAACTCCAGCCCGGTGTCCTCGTCCTTCAGGACGCCCGAGAACGCCACCAGCGGTTCAGAATCGGTGAATCCGCAGCGGCGGACGTACTCGACGATGGCCTGATACAGGCGCAGCGCGTGCCATCGCTCACTGGTCACCACCATGGCCTTGGCCCGACCGCCCAACCGGGGGCCGATGTTCTCGCGGAAATCGTCCACGATCAGTTTGGCCTTCTGCGGCAGGGAATTCGGGTGCAGTTCGGCGAAACGGATGAAGGCCCGGGCGGCCTTGGCCTTGTCCACGTCGGGATTGGAGATCGCCGAATTCGCCTGAGCGAGTTCCACAGCCGCGTTGCGCAGCCGCCACTTGGACTCCCAGGTGAGGTAGTTGGCGAGCACATCGAGGATGTAACCCTCGGCCACGGCCTGACGCATGGAGTACACATGGAACGGCTTTAGCAGCGGCTCGCCGGTCTCGCGGTCGAACTGGTCGGGGCTGGGTCGGCCGAAGAGCTTGAGAGTCGAGGACTTCGGGGTGGCGGTGAACGCGAAATACGACAGGTTCGGCTGCCGGCCGCGCACCCGGGTCTGATACTCGGCTTCGTCCTCATCGGGGTCGCGCGCAGCGTTGGCGCCCACCGCCTGCTTGATCTTCGACGCCGACTCGCCGCCCTGCGAGGAATGCGCCTCGTCGATGATCACCGCGTAACGCTTGTCCGCCAAGCCTTTTCCGGCGACCTTGTCCAGCACGTACGGGTACATCTGCAAGGTCGAGATGATGATCTTCGAGGTGGAGTCGGTCAGTGCGGCTGCCAGCTGCTTGGAGTTCTCATCGATCTTCTTGACCACGCCCGGCGTGTGATCGAACTGGTAGATGGTGCGCTGCAACTGCCGGTCCAGCACTGTGCGATCGGTGATGACAATGGTCTTGTGGAAAACCGGCCTATTCTCTCGATCGAACAGGTTCGACAGCCGATGCGCAAGCCACGCAATGGTGTTCGACTTGCCCGAGCCCGCCGAATGTTGAATCAGATAGTTGTGGCCCGCCCCGTGCTCGCGCGCGTCGGCCACCATCCGCTGTACGGCGTCCCACTGGTGGTAGCGGGGGAAAATGCGCGGCGCGGCATGCGGATTCGTCCGCACTCCGGTCTTCTCGGGCAATTGCACGTGCATGAACCGTTGCAACAGCTCCAGCCAGCTGTCCCGCTGCCAGATGTGCTCCCACAGGTAGGCCACCCCGTACGATCCGGGCTCGGCGGGCGGATTCCCCGCGTCCCCCGAGCGCCCCGCGCCCTTCGTGCCCAGATTGAACGGCAGAAACTGCGTGCTCGCCCCCGCCAGCCTGGTGGTGATGAACGCGCGATCCGGGTCCACGGCGAAATGCACCAGCGTACGTTTCGCAAAGAACAAATCGTTGGCGTCACGCTCGTCACGGTATTGCGCGATCGCGTCCATCACGGTCTTGCCGGTGTTGGAGTTCTTCAATTCCACGGTGGCGGTGGGCAACCCGTTCACGAACAACGCCATATCCACCGACTTGCGGTGCCGGGTGCTGTAGAACACCTGCCGCGCCACCGTCAGCACATTGCCGTGATACTCCCGCAAGGCGTCCGCCGCCAGGGTGTGACCCGGCCGGAAATACGCCATTTGAATCAGCACCCCCCGATCCCGCACTCCCTCCCGGAGCACATCCAGCACTCCCCGCGCATCGACCTCGGCCGCCACCCGCTGCGCAAACTGCCGCTGCGCGGCATTCGCGTCACCGTAATACCCGACCAGACGATCCCATTCCTCCTGCTGCGTCCGCCCGATGAACCGGTACATCTCCCCGGTATCGATCCCGAGCTCGGCATCGAAGGTGCCCTGACCCTTTTCCCAGCCATTGGATAGCAGCTCAAACTCGACCCGGTTTTCGAAAGCCTTCTCTTTGAGAGCTTTTGGGGTCATGGACGTACACTTTCGAAGCTGGTGGAGCGGGCCGTTGTGACATCGAGCCGACCGGTAACGGCAGCGGTGATCAGCGCGTGGCGATGTTCTGCAAGCAGTGACCGCTGGCCGTCAAGAGCTGCGACCGTCCTTTCATATGTCTCGCGCGCACGAAGATAATCATGAACAACTGAATGCTGGTCTGCCAAAGATTTAATAGGAACCGGAAAATTCAGCACCTTGGAACTACTTGTTGTTGCGATTCCAACTTGAGTTGAAGTGAATCGGAAGTATCGACGACCATGAATAGATGCCAGCAGAGCGACAAGATATTCCGGACTTATCAATCTGTCGTTCACCCGGATCGCGAAGACGTGATTTTGGTGGATCATATTCGGAATCTCTCCGGACCATACCGCCCCCCGTCCCAGGTTATCCGGGTTGCCATTTGCTTCGGTCATGACAACATCACCGGGTTGAAGTCGTGATGCGCGAGCCATTATTCTCGGTATCCGAATCTGTTTGATCTCACTGAGATCAACCCGCTCACCTTGGACATTAGCGACTCTCAAGTATGGATAGTCCGCTTCATCGCCAGTTTCTTTTCTCCCTTCATGGACGGTAACACCCGATTGAACTCGGGCCATATACCCAAGTCGGGCAGTTGCCGTCGAGGCAGGTAACCACGGCCATATTTCTGATCGCAGATCAGCGTTTGCAATCCCTGGTGTTACGAGCTCAGATATTTCGGTCGCATATCTGACCGACAACGCATCGAATTGTGTTGCCCTGCACTCCACCACTCGGTCAATTCGAGAAACCTCAGCATCCAGGAAGTCAGCGATACGACGCTGCTCATCGAGCGGCGGAAGTGGAACTTCCGCTCCGGCGAGTCGTTCTCTATTCAGCTCGATTTGATTTGTTGCACCAACAATCAAGGCCGCATACACATAATTGTAAAACGGCGACGATGCGAGCCAATAGAATAAGAACCGAGGATTCACAATTGTACGGTCAGTCCGCGCCACAGTCACGTGTCCGTCTGCAATACAAGGAAGGTCGTCGATCGCTCCATGGAAGTACCCAACCCTACCCAGGGTGCCAGTCCCGGTCGAATTAACCAGTATATCACCGGGAATCAGGTAGCCTTTGAGTTGCTTTGGATTACCCGAATATGCATGGTAACGAGTACGGTCCCAGTTCAACCCTTCGGGCTGATTGGCAGCCTGGCTGACTACTCGAATCTGGCCATCATCCACATAATCCGGTGCAGTTCCGCGATTAAGGAAGGTTGTCGCGAACTTCAGGGGAATCCATCTCCACGACGGGGGCAGGGCAATATCGAATGCCATGACTATTCCGTCACCTCCCCCAACAGCTTCTGAATTTGCTTCTCCAACTCCCGCAACTCCGCGTCGATCTCTGCCAATGGCCGGGGGGGCGTGTACACGTAGAAATGCCGAGTGAACGGGATCTCGTAGCCGACCTTGGTCTTCTCGCGGTCGATCCAGGCGTCGGGGACGTGAGGCAGGACTTCGCGGGCGAAGTAGACGTCGATGTCCTCGTCGAGGGGGATGTTCTCGTAGTCGCGCAGGTCCGGGTCCGGGAGGGCGGAACCGTCCTTGGCGGTTTGCAGTTCGCCTTCGGGGTCGGAGACGGCTACGGCGGACCAGAGGGCCTTGAGGTGGCTGGCGGTCTTGGGCCAGGTCGCGCCGAAGTCGGCCACCGCCTTGTGCAGGGCGTTAACGGCCTCCTTCTTAGTCCACCAGACGGAGCCGAGCAGGCCGCGCAGGGCGTTGATGAGGGTGTTGCGGCCTTCCCATTTGGCCAGCGGTTTGGCGATGTCCAGGGCGGCGAGGGTGTCCTCGGTGACCTCGAAGCGCTGGCGCAGCGGACGTTCGACGGTGATGCGGCGGTAGCCGAAATCGCGGGTGCGGAAGATCTTCACACTGGTGTGATCGGGGTGGTCAGGGTCGGCGGCGATGGCGCGGGCCTTGCCGTACATCTTGGTGATGACGTCGATTTGGTCCTTGGATATCTTCTTACGCTTGTCGCCGAAGGACTTTCGCATCTTCTCCCACTGGTCGCGGGCATCGAGCAGGATCACCCGTTCACGGAGCGCGGGGTCCTTGCGGTTGGTGAGAATCCACAGGTAGGTGGAGATGCCGGTGTTGTAGAACAGCTGATCCGGCAGGGCTACAATGCCTTCCAGCAGATCCAGATCGTCCAGAATCCAGCGGCGGATCTCGGATTCACCTGACCCCGCGGCCCCGGTGAACAGGGGCGAGCCGTTGAAGACGATGCCGATGCGGGCCCCGCCCTCGTCGACCGGCGTCATTTTGTCGATCATGTGCTGTAAGAACAGGAACGATCCGTCGTTGATGCGCGGGGTGCCTGCACCGAAGCGGCCGGCGAACCCGAGCTCTGCCTCGGCGTTGACGAAATCCGCGACCTTCTTCCACTCCACCCCGAACGGCGGATTGGCGAGCATATAGTCGAAGGTGCGGCCCTCGAAGCCATCGTCGCTGAAGGAGTTGCCGAAGTGGATGTTGCCCTGCTGCCCGAGCATGAGCATGTCCGACTCGCAGATGGCCCAGGACTCGCCGTTGACCTCCTGACCGAACAGGTAGACGTTGGTCTTCGTGCCCATTCGGGTGATGCGATCCTGGGCGGCGGTCAGCATGCCGCCGGTGCCGCAGGCCGGGTCCAGGACATTGATGACCTTGCCCGCCCCCGCCAGCACATGGTCATCGGGCGCGATCAATAGGGCGACCATCAGGTCGATGACCTCACGCGGCGTGAAGTGCTCACCGGCAGTCTCATTGGAGTCCTCCGCGAACAACCGGATGACATGCTCGAAGACATAGCCCATGTCGTGGTTGCTGAGCTTGTCTAGCTCTTGCATACCGGCGAAACGGCCCACGACCTTGTAGAGCAGTTTCGCGTTCGCCAATCCGGTGATCACGTTGTCGAGGTCGAAGCGGCTCAGGATCTGCTTCACATTCGGCGAGAAGCCGTTCACATAGTCGCGCAGATTCTTGGCGACCATATCCGCGTCGCTGGCGATCGACTTGAAATTCTGTTTTGAGGTGTTGTAGAACGACAGCTTCGCCGCCAGTTCCAGCGGGCGCTGCTTGTTCTGAATCGTCAACTGCGCGTCGCGTTCCCACACCGCGGCGCGGGTGGGAGCCATGACCGCGTCCAGCCGACGCAGCACGGTGAACGGCAGGATCACCTTGCCGTACTCATGGCGCTTGTAGTCGCCGCGCAGCAGATCGGCGACGGCCCAAATATCGGCCGCCATCTTGGAAAGGGACGGTTTGTCCTGGGAGGGTGCACTCACGATGCGTTCGTCTCACTTCTGTGGGGTTCGCGATGGGAATGAGTATCGGGAATCTGATCGGGCGCTAGCGCGCCAACGGTCAAACCATGCACCGCCTGGTCGATCACGTTGGCGCTCACCCGCGCCAGGGAGGTCACGGTGTCGCGGAGCAGGTGCAGGTGGCGGAACACATCACCGTAGCGACGCTGTTCGGCAAACGGTAGTCGCGGGATGCGGCAGCGCTTCAAGTCATCCCGGCTCACCACTCCCCACCGATTCGCCCGCGGCTGCGCCTCGGTGTCGGCGCGAAGGAACTCCGCCAGGAAATGCGCGTCCATGCGTGCGGGGTCCACCTCGATGATTTGGGCCAGCGCCCGCTCGTCCTCGATCCGGCCGGTGGCGACCACCGGCGGCTCACCCATCATGCGCAACAGCACATCCCCGGCGCGCGGCGTGGCCTCGCGAGAACGGATCGTCACCGCGCCGGCGCGTTCGAGCTCGGCGAGGGTGACCAGGGGATAGCGCGGCGGCGCGGACACGGTCACGAAATGCGGCATGCCCGAACCGATTCGGGCGTACATCGCCTCGAGCCGGTCGACGATCTGCTCGAAGTCGACCGCTCGCCCCGGCGCGTGCGGCACCAGGTACCGGGATGGCAGCAGGTTCGTCTCCGCATCCAACAAGCGCAGCCGGGGCACGACCTGGCCGATGCTCGGATCGACATCCCGGAACAACCGACGCCAGGCGGTGGCACCCTGCGGAAGGTCCTTCGCGTCGGCCAATCCGGACAAGTCCACCATCCGCACGCCCGAGGCATTCGGCATGCCATGCGGACGCCGCAGGATCCACAGGAGTTTGCTCGCCTGCAGTGGCATGCCGACACCCCTCGGCAGCGCGACTATGGTGTGCAACGCGCCCGACCGCACCAGCTCCCGTCGAATCTCCCAGCCTGACGCTTGCGTGCAGGTGCGCGCCGACACCGCGACGACGGCCGTGCCGTGCGGCCGCAACTGCGCGTAACAGTGCTGCACCCAGGCCAATTCGCCATCCCGGGCGGCGGGTTGCCCGAATTCCCATCGATCGGAAGGGATCTCCGACGACGGCCAGTCGGACGGATCGAACGGAGGATCGCACACCACTGCGTGCGCGTATCGCAGGTATCCACGGAAGGCGTTGCTCAGCAGGGCGTCTCCGGGCAGCAGCGCGTACTCGAGATGCACGAACCGGCGCAGTTCATTGCCCGTGGCGGCGGTGGCGGATTCGTCGAGATCCTGACCCACCAATATGACGCCGTCGCCGAAGCGTTCGGCGGCCGCACACAGCCGACTTCCGTCCCCGCAGGCCGGATCGAGCAGCACCGGCAGCTCCCGCTCGAGATCCGAGGTGACCGCGTCGTCCACGACATCCCGATCCAGCGGGATATCAGGGGCCTCGATGGCCAGATCCGGCAGCAGGGCGACCATCGCTCGCGCCATGAGATCGTCCGGCTTGTCCTTCTCGGACTCACCATTCGCCCGATCGGCATCGATCGCTCGCCCCTGCGCGGGCGCATCACCGGCGATTCGCTGCACGCTGGTCGAGGTGGTCCCGGCGGTCGCGAGTTGATCCGCCTTGCCGGTCGCGGTGAGCCACTCCAGCACCTCGGCGCGCGAAAAGGTAGGGCTGGCGGAGGTGCCGCCCACGGGTTTCGGGAATTCGGGATAGCGACGACGCCAGTTCGACACGGCCGCTCGGCCGACGCCTGCCAACCGGGCTATCGCCGCCGCCGTCATCTCGTCGTCCATGGCTGTGACGCTACAACGAAACCCCCGCCGTTCACAAGCCTTCGAGTAAATCTGTGAACAGTAAGATTTGCATTCACAACTTCTTGCATACACGATCGTGAACACGCTACCTTCGAAGCGCGGCCACGCAATCCCGCCGGTGCCGTGAGCGCGAAAGACTAACCGTCCAGCATTGCACGGCTCCACGTCGATGACACCGAGTTCTCCAGGGGGACAGCGTGATTCAAGGACCCGCACCAGAGCATGAGTTGCGGTCCCGCTTGAACAGACCCGGCGCGCAGTGGCGGGAAACGTCTCGATGCGAACAGGAGATGGCGAGCCTCAGAACCCTCGACGAGGACGCCTGGTTCCTGCTGAAGATACTCAAGTCAGATGCCGAGGAATTCGGCCTCGATCCCCGCGAGAACCGCGAAGCGCCGAACGGAAACCGACAGGGGTCCTATCGCTGCCCGGTGGGACGGGACATCTACCAGGGAGTCACCGCCCCGCCGGGGGCGCTGCCCTGGCTGGGCGAGCTCGAAGTCGAAGGCACCGTGCCCGTCGACGGGCATGAGGTGCACTGGCGGTACTACTTCATCGAACCCCGCGTGCACACCGATATCGAGGACGACCGACTGCTCGGCTGCTCAGTGCGGCACAAGGGCATCGCGAGCGCGTACAACGCGGCCGATCAGACACGCCACATGCGTGGCGCGATCGAGGCTGGCAAGCGTTGGTGCAGGCAGAATCGCTATACATGGCGGCCTTCGATGTGGGACAGTGGATACTGACATATATGTCAGAAGGATTGTCCAGGGGGAGGCAGGTGGGTCATGGATCCACGTAAGTACGAGCGGCTGGGGCTCGACCTTGCACGCCAGCAGACCAAGCTGATCCGTGAACTGAAGGCCGTTCGCATGGCCAATGGGTTCAGTGTCGCCGACGTCGCCGACGCCATGGGTGTCGACGAAGCCGTCGTGTACCGCTTCGAAAAGGGCGGCACCAACCCGACAATCGCCACCATCCGGCGCTACGCCATCTCGGTCGGCGCGATGCTGCAACTCGGAGCCGCCGCGGTGGCCGTCCACGAAAGCCAGCGGATTCGCGCCGCCGCGACCTCCATCGACCACGATCCGGCCAAACGCGCCGAATTCATCGAGTTCCACGAGTGGCCGGCCGCCGGCAAATGCGACCGTACGACATCACCCGCCCCGACCGCGCACACGACATGGACGGTGGATAAGCGTGAGTGACGCCCCGACCTCGGCGGACTATGCACTCCGCGACGTCCGCCCCCACAAACTGCTCTTCGAACAGTTCGACTCCGAAGACGACACCCGGCGACCCGCCTGGTTCGAGGAAAGCCCCAACGGTGTCACGCTCGCCGGATTCGCGGGCGGCTACGTCCATGCCACCGTGACAGCACGGTTCCTGCACGCCGGCGCGGCGGTCGCCGTAGCCATCACCGGTTGCTACCAACCGGCCGACGCCGACGCCGACGGACCGGCTGACGAAATCAGTGACGGCCCAACGATTCTGGATTCGTCACCTGCGGAGCGGCACCGATTCACAGAGCGGGCGGTCCACGACCTCTTCCCGTACCTGCGCGCCGAACTCCAGATGCTGAGCGGCCGACAGGTCGGGTACCCGGGCATCATACTGACGCCTGACCCCCGCATCGAAGAAATCCTCACCGCGAATATCGGCGACAGGCCCACGGCCACCGGCGACTGACACCGGTCTGCCAATGGTGGTCGACGATATCTCTCGATGCCGCCGTCCATCGTGGGCTCGTCATGGACCGCCTGGGAACCCTGATTGTGGACGAACACGGCGAACTCGTACCCGCTGGTTGACAGCAGCCCAGGACCCTGGCTTCCGCCCAGGCATACCGGCACCGAACAACCGGCCATCACCCAAGTGGCGCGCTGATTCGCCTCTGTAAAGACACGGAGCGATGCTGACCTTCGATAGCTCGCTCGGTCGCCGAGCGCTGGGCACGCTCGGTTCGGCCGCTCTCGTCGGGGTTTCCGGCCGGGTGCAGCGAATTGCCGTTTGTCGGGGACAAGGTCACCGTGGCGGACGAAAACCCAGCTCTGGCAGCGGCATTCGATCGGGTGCAGGATGCACACGGCAGCGCGCGACTCGGGGATATTGTCGCCCAGTCCGGGGCGGGCATCGGCGAATGGGATCGGATCCACCAGCGATCGGCTGGCAGCCGCAGTTTCATCAAGCGAGATCAAGGACGCTTTCCTCCGAACCTTCGAGTTCGCCGAGAACTCGCCACGCCAGGTCGGCCAGCGTTATGCCAGAACTGGTCACCCACCTCAAGGTCCCCTGGACCGCCACTGGCCGCTTTTCCCACTGCGCCAGCTCCCACATATGGGAGATTAGCCCGGAAGGCGAGTACTGCTTGCCGTCAGCAGCCCAAAGGATCGGCTTGAGGCGATGCGGAACCCACGTCGCACGCGATCGCTTGGGGTTTTCGGCGAGCCAATCCTTGATAGCCTCGATCTCAACCGGATAACCTGTGGCGAGCGTGAGCACATCGCCCTCGGCAAGAACACCTTTGTCGATCAGGACCGAGACCGCGTTAGGACGCCGCCGCTTTCGCTTTGCGGGGATCCGGCGGTACTTGTCCGGCGACGCAACTGCATCTTTTGCGCTGTCCTCACCGAGAACACGATCGGCAATCTCGCGACAACGTGAGACATCTGAGCATACAGCTCGGACTTGGGAACGTTCGCCGTAGAGCTCGTCGATTGCAGCCGCCACAGCTGGCAAAAGCGTCTCGATTAACTCCGGTGTCTGTTCGACAGCACGCGTCATCCATTCCAAGTTTGGATCCGGTTCATCGAGCGCTTCGGTGTCAAGACTTCGGAACACGAGATATGCGAGCAGATAAACGCCATGTTCCGTGAGGGCTACACCTCTTCCTTCGTAGCGCGGGCGCAGGTCATGGAGGCTGCGCCGTACTTCCCGGAGAACCTTGACGGCATTCCACAAGAGGTAAGCACTGGGCTGGGGCCGAAACAGTACATCGTATATACCTTGCGATCCACGCTCCCACAGCACGTCAAGTGTGGTGGCGATCCTCGCTGCATATTGACTGTCCGGATGAGCACAAGCCAGCGCACAGGCAGCCTCGACGACTGAGCAACCCGTATCTGGATGCGGCTCTAGCTCGCTGCGGCGGACGCTGTACTCCAAACCGAGCTCGGCTCGCATTTCTTCCATGATGGCGGCCTGGACTGAGTCCAAGGCGATGAAGTCGCGCGCCTCGACGCGGTTCTGCCGATTGGTCGCCTGGGTCGTCTGCTTGGCAAATTGCTTTGCCTTGCCTGTCACGATGATGCGTACGCCGACCTGCGCTGTCGCAGCGGCATCATCCTTGGCGACTGCTTCGGCGACCGACCGAACGGTCTGAGCGCCATTGACCACGCTGGCATCACGCAAGGTGAGGCCGAGTGGACGTGTATGTGGCATCCGCATCGATTGTTGGGTCTTCTCAACCGACTCACACAGAATGGTGATGCCGTTGTTGAAGTACCAGAAGTGAGCCGGTTCTGCGGTCAGAGTGTCGATCAGTTCGTTGTTGATCGCTGTCCTACCAAGCGGATTGCGGAGGTTGAACAAATTTGAGCCGCGCTCGACCCATTCAGCGACCTGCTCAGCTTCCACCACACCTTGGTACGACTCGTATGGCGCACTTATCGCGAACCACGGGAACAGCTCGGCTGACAGCTCGACCGGTTGGGGCGCAAGATCCTTCCGGACCGACTCCCACACCTCGGCGGCGAGGACGATTCGGTGACGAAGAATCTCTCCGTGCTGGTTGAACTCCTTCTCCCCGTTTACGAGCGCTTCACGAAACCCCGCGGTCACGTCATCGGCTCGCATCAACACGACTACCTGAGTCACCGGCACTGGGCCTGTGGCCATGACACTCTTGGCCAGTTCGGCGAGCTGCCGACCGCGTGGATTGAACGGAGTGAAATCCTCGTCATCGATGAGCCGCAAACCGGCGAGCAGCTCCATGACTGCCGACCGATCGCTGTTGGCGTTGCCGTTTTTGCTCCATTTCGCCTGTACGAGATAGACGTGTGGATCCGAGCCCTCCACGACCGCAATAGCGTCAATCCCTTGGTCCGCCATGCCGTCGATGACTGTTAGTGCAGCCTCGGCTGGGCTGTAGCCGGTGACGATACGGACTGCTTGAGCAGTCAGCGCCCGAGACAAGACTCGTGGCGTCAGTTCTTCGGCCGGTTTTCCCTCGAGGTCGCTGATGTCCAGCAGGCCCGACTCCACATAGACAGTGCGGAGGGCCTTTTCGACCTGACGGACTTGCCGGGGCACTTCGTCATGACTGCCGCGTGCGCTGTTGCTCAACCTCTTGTCCTTCCTGTCGACCTAACCGGCCGATTTATTGTCGCGGTTACGAACGGTCGAATCGCCGTCGAATCCCCTTGCCAGCATTGGTCAGCCATTCGTCCGGTGCTCAACGATGGCCGGCCCGTTGGCGGTGCGGACTCGTCGATCCTTGCCTAGCCATCCTATTGACGGGGTCCACAGTTAAGGGAGCGATCGTGTGGATGCCTGTCGTCGGATCGAGCCAAGTGCGGCAGCGAATTTCGAGTCATGGAAGCCACCAGCGGCGCCGATGCCGAGAGTGTATCGCCGGTCAATGTCACCGCTCGTGCAGATACCTCCTGCGCTGACAGCATCCGCTCTGGGGCTTAGCCGTCCCCGTTACCCACGATTGCGATGGCCTTAGCTTGACTCTGTCGGTGATCTTGTGAGTTGCGAGATCAGCCGCTGACCGCCCGCCAGGACCGTAGTCGGGGAATTCCCTTGTGGTCCAGATAGTTTTGGAAGGCTGTTGGCGGGCGCGGCGGGGATGGTTCGTCTGGTAGCGGTCCAGCGCTTAGGCGTTCGATGTTCACGGCGATGGCGGTGAACACGTGCTGCAGGTGGATTTTGGTCTGGCCGCGGTAGCGGCATCGTCTCATGCCGTGCCCGTGCGCGAATTCGCAGATCGTGCCCTCGATGCCGGAACGGACCGCATACCGTGTGCGCCAGGCCGGGGTCTGTTGCTCGCTGCGGGCCCGCACCTGCAGGTCGAGGAGTTCTCGCGGTGGAAAGCCCACGTTGCGGGCGCTTTCGCGGGAGGTGGTGCACTGACTGCGGACCGGGCATGGCTGGCACTGGGCTTTGGTGAACCGAGCCACGATCAGCGGAGCCGCGGTCGGAGACGACGTCGGGTAGGGGCCGTGCCATCCCTTGCTGACCTGGCCCTGCGGGCAGGTCACCTGTCGGCGGTCGAAGTCGATGCGGAAGTCGTCGCGGCCGAAGCCCTCGTTCTCGCGGTGCTGGCGGGTGGGATTACCCGGCAGCGGCCCGGTGAGGATGACCTGATGTTCGCGGGCCGCCTGCACGACGTGGACCAGGGAGGTGTAGCCGCCGTCGACCAGATGCTCGGCAGGAAGCAGCCCGCGACGCTGCAAGCGGGTATGGATTCCGGGAAGCACCTGGGCATCGTGTGTGGTGGCCGGGGTGGTGACGACGTCGGTGATCACGTTGGTGCCCTCGGGTGCGCAGGTTTCGGTCAGATGGACCAAGAACCCCTTCCACCTGGTGACTTGTCCCCGGCGCGCGTAGCGGGCCTGGATGTCGTAGGGAGAAACGATCGCCACCGCCGCCGGTGGCAGGCCGCCGTCGGTGTCGGTGCGCCAACGCAGGCGGCCCTTGTCATCGCGGTAGTAGTTCTGCAGGACGATCTGTCGCAGAGCCTGGGCCTGAGGGCCGGACAGGTGGTCCGGTCCGTGCTCTCGTAGATGCTCCAGTAGTTGGCAGGCGTCCTCGCCGGTGGTGAGGATCCTGGTCTTGGGTCGGGTGGGGTTGCGGCCCAGGCGCATCTGGCGGCCGTAGCGACGTCCCCATTCCTCGTCGACCAGGCCGGTCAGCAGGTGCGGAGCAGCGCGGGCGAGTTCTTCGAGTGCGGCGCGGACGGCCTCGGTGATCAGCTCGAGCCGGGTCAGGTCGCGTACCGCGGCCAACACGTGGGTGGAGTCGGTGCGCTGGGTGGTGCGTTCGCGTACCAGTCCGGCGTCGGTGAGCCGGGCCAGGGCAAGATCGAGCAGCCGGTCGGCGCGGTCTCCTTCGGCGAGCCGGTCCCGGAAATCGCTCAGCACACTGTGATGGAAGCCGGGGTCGTCCAACTCCAGGGCCAGCGCGTACTTGAAGTCGATACGGCAGCGCACGGCCTCGGCCACCTGCCGGTCGGACAGGTCCAGCACATACTGCAGCACGCACACGGTGGCCAGCTGGGCCGGAGACAGACCCGGCCGCCCGTCACGCGGATACCAGTCGGCGAAATCCTCATTGTCCCAAAGGCTTTCGAGCCGATCACGTATCCACATCGCCGTGGTTCCACGAGGATTACTGGCGCGGGCCACCCGCACCGTCAGCGGCGGGACCGTCTTGGCCGGTCCGGGTCCGAGTGACATTCACCTGTTCCTTCAAGGGACGCAACAGTATTCGCGCCCCGCAGTGTGACAGCCCATCAGCCACGACACACCGAATTCCAAGATCACCGACAGAGTCAAGCTCAGTGAGCGTCCGGGAACTCTCGTCAGACGTGGCGGGTGGTGAGTTTGTCGGTGAGTCGGTGGTGTCGGGTTCGGTCGTGCCGGATCGGCGAATGTGGTTGTGGGTGAATGATGTACGGTCCGGCGTGGTGTAGCCGAGCGTCGACGGGTCACTGTGGGTGCGGGCGCAGGATGGTGCGCATCCAGTCGAGGGTGTGGTGCAGGCCGTCGGGCAGGAGGGTGGTGGGTTGCCAGCCCAGGAGGGCTCGCGCGTGAGTGAGATCCGGGCTCCGTGCGGTGACATCGGTGGTGCTGGCGGGGGCGACCTCTAGCCAGCCGCTGCCCGCGAGATCGATGACTGTACGCGCGAACTCGGCGAGCGTGACCGCGTTCGGGCCGCCGATATCGACCGGCCCGAACGCTTCGCTGTCGAGCATCGCGACCATAGCCTCGACCGTATCGGCCACGTAGACGAAAGATCGCGTGTCACCATCGATGACCTGCAGTGTCTGATCGCGCAGTGCGGCAGCACAGCAGGAGGCAGTGACGCGGCCGTCGCCCGGCCACAGGTGCGGACCGTACACCTCGAAGGGGCGGACGATGCCCACGTTCGCGCCTCGATAGTGGCGGGCGAGGGCCTCGGTGACGTGGCTACCCGCGGTGTTCGCGCTGAAAGTGCTTGCCGGGCCGATGTTTCCGAGGTGGCCTCGGCTTGGTGGCGCGTGGTGCGATTCGCCGGAAATCTCGGAGCCCGACGCCACGACGATGCGAGCGCCGCGACGCGCGGCCAGGTCGAGAGCCGCGAGGGTGCCGGTCGAGGCCGCCCGGAGGGTGTCGACCGGGCGCCGGGCGCTGGCTGTTGGGCTGCCCGGGCGCGCGAGATGCGCGATGTGGGTGACGGTGGCGAGGTCGGCGAGCGCGCCGGGTGCGGTCACATCGGCGGTGCGGAGGGTGAATCGTGGGTGTGCCGTGAGGTTTTCGATAGCGGCCCGGCGGCCGGTGCTCATGTTATCGATCGCGGTGACCCGGTCCCCGCGCTCGAGCAGTGCTCGGCACAGATGTGAACCGAGCAAGCCCGCGCCTCCGGTGACGACGGTGTGATTCATGGTGGCGGTTCCGTGGCGGCCGGTGGCCGAGGTGTGCATGTGATGCGGGTGGACGCTCGCGGGTGGCGGGTCATCGGTGCTTACGGTGTGGTTCATGACGGCAGCTCCCAGGGGCGGTGTCGGCGGGTGGAGTCGAGGGTGACGTGCCCGGCCGCGACGAGGGTGGCCAGGGCGGCGCGGCGGCGGGCGCAGTTGTGTTCGCGGTGTAGCTGCATCGCGCGGTGCGCCTCGTCGAGAGTCAATGGCGGAGTGGGCAAGTCGCATGTCCACGCTGTCGGCCACTGGACCGGACGTAGTGCGCAGTGCGCTCGGGTAGGGCGATGGGTGGGGGCGGATCGGTGCGATCGGTCGGTCGGCCATACGCATCCGAGGGTGGTCACCGCGATAACGCATCCGGCGAGTACCGCCGCCACACTCGACACCACATGCCACGGGGCCATGGCTGCTCACCCCTCCCGGCTGTCGCCCGAGCGCATATCGTGCGCCAGTTCGCGTAGTCCATCGAGAACCTGGTGCAAGGTCACGGGTTCCGGTGCGCCGCAGGGAAATACCGAATCGGGTCCCGGCGTTCGCCGAGATGACGGTGGGGCGGTGGGAAATTCGATGTCACGCCGATGTGCGCGTTCGCGTGGACTCAATGTCTGCGGCGCGATCCGGCCGTACTGCACGAGTGTGCGGTAGGCGACCCATTTCCACGCGCACCGGTGGATCCGGCACTCCCGGTGCCGCCGCATCAGCCGATGCGCCAAGTCGATTTCGGCACTGCCGCAGATGCTCGGCGGGGTGCGGATCGACTCGTCGCTCATCAGGGTGCCAAGCCTTTTCGGCTCGAGGTGACCGTCATCGCCTTGGACGGGCCGAAGGCCACCTTCGGTCGACCAATGCTGGGGTTGACTCGGGGAATTCATCGCGCGGCCCCCGCCTCGACGCCCGGCGCGGGCTGCGCACTGCGTGCCCACGTGCTCGGCGGGGAAACCGTTTCCAGGTCGCACCCCGCATCGCAGACCAGGGCGGGCTGGTCGTTCACCTGCGCCAGATCGAAGACCACGATGACCTCGACGCCGAGCCCGGCGGCGATGCCGAGGGCATACCCGATTGGATCCGGTTCGTCGGCCGGTGGGCGGACCGTGTACACGCACCAGTAGCCCAATGCGCAAGCATGCCGGTGTATTTCGTTCGCATGGCGAGGCGCGTGCAGTCCGGAGACATCCGCGCGGATGAACCCGATGGCTTTCGGCCTGCCGGTAGTTGGTGGCGGTTCGATGGCTTGCGTGTGTGGCATGAGACTCCCCGGAACATATCGATGTGCGAGATCTGCTGGGGCGTTCGGGGAACGGGCAACAACGGATCAGCACGGGTCGCCGCGTCGGCTCGCGAGGGTGGTGCCGAGCGGAGACGCATGCCGCCGATGTTGTTGCGGTGCCGATAGATTCGAGAGCTTCGATGTCCCCGAACGCCTGACTCAGCACACCACCAGCGATATGCTGAACCAAGCCGAATCGGGTTAGTCGGACCCAAGTTGCTTGAAGCCCCAGCATGCGATGTACGTGCGATCCGGAATAGGTTCGATTCACCATCGGCGTCGATTCGATTTCTCAGGTGATTCCATTCGCTCTTGCGTAGGAGGCCCGATGTCCCCAACCGACGACGACGAAACCGAACCCTCGACCCTGGCCCGGCGACAGCTGGCCCGATTCCTTCGCGAGCGTCGCGAGGAAGCGGGCTTCAGCATCGCCAAAGCCGCATCACTCGTGGAGCTGAGCCAGCCTGCGCTACAGCGCATCGAGACAGCCAAGACCAAGAAAATCCGCGTGGTGGACGTGAAGGCGTTATGCGAGGTGTATGAGGTGTCCCGCGCGGACACCACCCGCGCGGCCGAACTCGCCAAGCAAGCGCAGGTCACGTCGTGGTACACCGCGTTCGCGGGTCTCTACAGCGATGAAACCTTCCAAATGATCGTTGGACTGACAGCTTCCGCGCGTCAGCTGATCGCATACCAAGAGATCGCTCTGGGTCTGGTGCAGACCCCCGACTATGCACGGGCGATTATCAGCGCCCTGCCCGGCCAGGAGGATATCGACCGACGAGTAGAACTGCGCATGAAGCGCCAGACGATCATCACCCGCAAGACCGATCCGGTGAAACTCGAACTGCTGCTACATGAGTCGGCACTGCACCGCGTCATCGGTGGTCCACGTGTGATGGCCGCTCAGTTACGGCACCTGGCGGAGATCAGCACGTTGCCGAACGTGAGCCTTCGTATTTTGCCATTCAGCGCTGGCTGCACCTGGGGGTTGCAACACGGCCCGTTCGTGATCCTGAAGTTCGGTCTCGATACCAAGGGCAAGCCGGTCGAGCCACCTTTGGTCTACTTCGAGGGGCACGGGAAGCCAGATCTGTACCTGGAGGACGTCGATGATGTGCGGCGCTACGATGGGCTTGCTTCGGCCGTACGGAGTACTTCGCTTGATGAAGTGAAATCGCGAGACCTGCTCAGGCGGGTGGCAAGGGAGTATGCAGCGTGACGACTGACCTATCCGGCGCGACGTGGTTCAAAAGCAGCTACAGCGGCAGCCAGACCGACTGTGTTGAGGTGGCGTGGCTGGCGGGCGGCGTTGTCGGCGTACGTGATTCGAAGAACCCGACCGGCCCAGCATTGGTCTTCACTCCCAGCGAGTGGGATGCCTTCGCGGAGGGCGTGCAAGAGGGCCAATTCGACCGACCAGCCTGACTATCACTCCTACTTGATCACAGCAGCGGCCGAGTACTCGACTGCCGCCACATAGCTCGACGGTGCGCACGGTTCACCACCGTGCGCACCGTCATATCGGGCGAACATCGGTGGAACCAAATGGGTTTCCGGTGCGTCCTACACGACGTACAGACTATTTGGCGGCCGGACGGGAGCAGTGGTGGGACGCCAGGGTGATCGAGGTGCGGCCGGTGGAACCGATCATCGACTCCGTGCGTCAGTATCAATACACAGGCGAACTGGAATGAGGCTCCCGGTGTCAGTGGGGAGCGCGGAGGGAGCGGTATGTCGTTCGAGGTCAATCCGGATGGCCTGCGAGGAGCGGCGGGTGTGATGGCTGCGCTTCCCACTGCGATCGATCAGGCTCCGCACTTGGGCGCGGGTCCGAACGCGGACAAGTTGAAAGGGTCCGCGGTCGGGACAGCGCTGGGTAAGTCGGACCCGTCGAGTAGGCGGGCCAAGGATGTGCTGAAGGCTCGGTTCAACCAGTTCTCCAGTCTGTTGGCGCTGTCGGCGGAAACCTTTCACGACACTGACCTCGATGCCGCGAAGCGGCTAGGTTGTGTGTCGAAGTGAGCTGAGGGTGGCATCGCTGTGCGGTGCCACCCTCAGCTGGTTTGTGAAAGCTGTTGTCTGCGTTGGTATATGGGTGAGGTCTCCGGTAGGTGGTTTAACGACCAAGAAAAACCGGAGACCTGACCGGAGACCTCGTGAACAGCGTAGCGGTGGCGGGGCGAGCGGATCTGACCGATGCCCAGTGGGCGCGGTTGGAGCCGTTGCTGCCCCGGAACAAGAAGGCGGGCCGCCCGCCGCAATGGACGAAACGACAGCTCATCGATGGGATCCGGTGGCGGACCCGGGTCGGTTGCCCGTGGCGCGATGTGCCACCGCAGTACGGGTCATGGTCGGCGATCTACGGGTTGTTCCGGCGCTGGCAGCGCGGTGGGGTGTGGCTTGTGATCTGGAAGTTGTTGCAGGTCTTCGCCGATGCGGCGGGTGCGATCGGGTGGCAGGTAAGTGTGGACTCGACGATCGTGCGAGCCCATCAGCACGCCGCCGGTGCCCGCCGCGGTGGCGGCGGTCGGGCCGAACCGCCGGGCGATGGCAGTGGGCCCGAGCCTGCCGATCATGGTTTGGGCCGCTCGCGCGGTGGCTGGACGACGAAGTTGCATCTGGCGTGTGAGCAGGGCTGCCGGGTGCTGGCAATGCTGGTCACCGCTGGTCAGGCCGGTGACAGCCCGCAGTTCACTACCGTGCTCGACGCAATCGAGGTCGCTAAGCCTGCTGGTGGGCGCGCGCGGGTGCGGCCGGATCGGGTGCTGGCCGACAAGGCCTATTCCAGCCGCGGTAACCGGGACTGGCTGCGCCGGCACGGAATCAAAGCAACCATCCCGGTCCCGACCGACCAAGCCACCCATCGCCGCAACCGCGGTGCGACCGGCGGCCGACCACCGGCGTTCGACCCGATCGCCTACCGCAACCGAAATGCGGTCGAACGGGGCATCAACCAGCTCAAACAGCATCGGGCAGTGGCAACCAGGTACGACAAGCTCGCCGTCCGTTACCTGGCCACCGTCCACATCGCCGCGATCAACCAATGGCTCAGAAACGAGTGAGGGCGGACCACCAGACCCGCCCTCACTCACTTCGACACAGACCCTAGGGGCGGACTCGGAAGGTCCAGCCGGGGGGTAGGTGTTCGAGCTGGCCTCGGCATTCGATCTGGATGGGGGGCAGATCTCCCGGTTGCGATCGGACCTCTATGCCTGCACCGCTGATCCGGATTCTGAGTCGGTGGCCGCGGTAGGTGATCGGGAATGTCAGCGCGCCGAGGGAGGGCGGCCAGTGTGGTGCGAATATCAAACGATCGCTACGGGTTTCGAGTCCGGTGAAGCAGCGTTGCAACAGATCGATGCTGCCCGCCATTGCAGCGAGGTGGATGCCCTCGGCGGTGGTGCCGCCCTGGATGTCACCGATATCGGACTCGAGGACGCTATCGAAGAACTCCATGGCGCGGTCCCGGTTGGCGCGGGCCAGCACCCAAGAATGGACGACGCTGCTCAGGGTCGAACCGTGTGAGGTACGGGCAAGGTAGTAGTCGATGGTGCGCGGGATCATCGGAGCGGGCAGGTCGTAGCCGAGTTCTGCAAGGAGTTCCCGTAATTCGTCGGAGGACAGCAGGTAGAACAGCATCAGCACGTCGGCCTGTTTAGCGGCCCGGTAGCGATTGATGTCATCGCCCTCCGCCTCGAGTATTCGGTCCAGTCGCTGTATGTCGCCGTACCGTTGCCGGTAGTGCGCCCAATCGAGTTCGGCCAGTTGGTCGTAGCCCTCGAACTGGCTGATGATGCCGTCGTGGAACGGCACGTACATGCGGCGGCCGACGTCTGCCCAGTGCTGCGGCTCCGATGGCGCCACACCGAGGGTTTCCAGCAATTCGGCGCGTTCCCGGGGCGCGAGCAGGTCCAGGGCGTCGAGCGCGCGCCGGATCGCCCAGACCGCCATGATGTTGGTGTAGGCATTGTCGTCTATGCCGTCGAAAGGCCTTGCCGGATAGCCGGAATGGAACTCGTCCGGACCGATCACACCCCGGATTCGGTAGCGGTCCCGGGTTGTGTCATAGGTGGCGATGCTGGCCCAGAACCGGGCGATCTCCACCAACATCTCGGTACCGCATTCGCGTAGAAACTCGCGGTCGCCGGTGACTTGGTAGTACTGCCACACGTTGTAGGCAACCGCGATACCGATGTGATTCGCCCGCTGGCTCGGGTCGGGATTCCACCGCCCGGATCGTGGATTCAGATGCAACTGCTGGCTTTCCTCGCGCCCGTCGCTGCCGGACTGCCATGGGAACATCGCTCCGACGTAACCGTTCTCGTGTGCCGCGCGTCGAGCCTCGGGCAGCCGCCGGTGGCGATACCGGAGCAATGCGCGGGTCAGGGCAGGAAACCGCAGGTTCAGCACCGGGAAGACGAACAGTTCATCCCAGAACACGTGTCCGCGATACGCCTCACCGTGCAATCCGCGCGCTGGGACACCGACGTCGAGGTCGGCGGTATTGGG
This sequence comes from Nocardia sp. NPDC004604, assembly GCF_040609795.1. Lineage (NCBI taxonomy): Bacteria > Bacillati > Actinomycetota > Actinomycetes > Mycobacteriales > Nocardiaceae > Nocardia > Nocardia sp. NPDC004604. The sequence continues at coordinate 47,245 of NZ_JBEXLC010000007.1, read as the reverse complement.
CGAGAGCGTCTGCAGCAGGTGCAGCAGGTGCAGGCGCAGGACACGTACCGCGTTCTTGCGGTCTTCGAGTTCGATGGACAGCCGGTCCCACAGGCGTTCCCAGGCTGCGATATGGCCGCCGAGCAGTTGCTCGAACCCGCCCTCGACACTCAGCCAGCGCACGACCTCCTCCTCCGGCGTCGAAGCCGCGTGATCATGTCCGGTGCAGATGGTGACCATCTTCTCCAGGGTGACGCCCGCCCCGGCGGTCACTTCGATGGTGAAATCATGTCCGATCGCTCCATCTGGTTCGACGAATTCCCCCGCCCGGTCGATGATTTCCCCGTTCCGCAGGATCCTGCTGCGCCCAGCGAGCGCCACCGGAATTCCGGATTTGCTGGTCTGCACCGCCAGCAATACCGAATCCGTGGACAGTTTCCTCGCCTGGACCACGGTGAGATGATCGCTGGACAGCCCCCGATAACGCTCCACCAAAGAATTGCGCACGGCCCCGTCGAGCGCCGAGCGGATCACCAGGCGTCCCGACCAATTTTCGGCGACGACCGTCGACTGCAGCGCACAGACATGCGGCCGGTGCATGGCGACCAGCCGTCGCTGCTCGACCGCAGTGATCCGGCCCGTGGCATCGCGGAACCGAAAGCGGCGGGTGAGCACCGCCCGACGCAGGTCCAGTTCCTGCCGATAGGACAGCAATTCGGCAGTATCGACATCGAACCAGTCGCCGTCCTCGATCCGGAACGACACCGGCAGCCAGTTCGGCAGGTTGACCAGACTCTCGTTGGCGACTGTGCGCCCGGAGATCTCGTCGGTGAGCCGGTTGTAGATACCGGCTGCGTAAGTCCCGGGATAGTGGTGCTCCCCGGCCCGTGCTTCCGGTGCGGCACCTCGCGTGGCGAAGTAGCCGTTGCCGACCGTGCAGAGTGCTTCGCGGAGTTTCTCCGTGTGGGGGTCATAGCCGTCGAAGGCCAGTGTCCAGGCATCGACCGCATCCGCATCGGATTCGCGGTGCATGGTCCCGGCCAGCCGGTCGAGGAGTTTCCTGACTCGGCCCGGACCGTCCACTGCGAACCGTGCTGCTGTGCGCCGATCGCCATCCTCGCTGTGGCGCACCACGATTCCGATGCCGTGTGCCGCGACGGCGTCGAAGGCGTCCTCATCGGTGAGATCGTCGCCGAGGTAGATCGGCAGCTCCGGGCGGGGCAACTGATCCAGGATCCAATCCAGCGCCCGACCCTTGTCCCAGTCGGTATCGGGGCGCAGCTCGGTCACCTTGCGACCGTTGGCGATGCGAAGTCCGGACTGTTGCGCGACCGCGTGGACGGCTCCGATCACGCGGGCCGCAACCTCCGGCGCGGCATTGCGATAGTGCACGGCGACGGCGAATCGCTTGTGCTCCACCAGAATTCCGGGAGTATCGGCCATTCGACGGGTGAGCTCGTCTGCGGCAGCCGCGATGGCGTGCTCGGTGGCCGGTGCCGCGTCGTGTACATGGTGGCCGCCGTCGGGATCGAGCAATTCGAAGCCGTGGCTGCCCGCATACCAAATCCCGTCCAGCCCTACCCGTTTCCGCAGATCCGTGAGATCGCGACCGCTGATGATCGCAACCGGGCAAACACCGGCGAGTTCGGTGATCGCGGCCGCTGCGCCTTCGACGAGGGCGGCGGTGTCCGGATCGGGCACGATATCGGCGAGCGTTCCGTCGAAGTCCATCAGCACGGCCACATTCGCGGTATCGAGCAGGGCTGATATCCGGGGCCAGGATTCCAGCGCATCGGGAATCTCCGACATGCGCCGGAACCCGGCGCGCACCCGTACCTCGGCCAGATCGGCAACCACGACATCGGCGCCGTGCGAACGCAGTTGATCGGCATGCCCGGTTCGGTCGATACCGATCACCAGGGCGAAACCGCCCCGCCGACCGGCCGTGACCCCCGCTTCGGCGTCTTCGACGACGACCGTCCGGCCCGGCTCGGCGCCGAGCCGCCGAGCCGCCTCGACCAACATGGCCGGATCGGGTTTTCCCGGCAGCCCCAGGCTTTCGGCGGCCATGCCGTCGACGCGCACCGCGAACAGGTCCCCGATCCCGGCCGCCGCGAGCACCTGGGCACAGTTGCGGCTGGCCGAGAAGACTGCGGTACCGATCCCCGCGTCGTGCAGTTCACGCACCAATGTGACGGTGGACTCGAAGACCGGAACGCCGCTGTGGGCCAACCGATCCCGGAACAGATGATCCTTCCGGTTGCCGAGGCCGCAGATGGTGTCGGCATTCTCCGGATCGGACGGATCGCCCCAGGGCAGCGAAATACCGCGTGCGGCGAGGAAATCCGCGACACCGCTGTATCTCGGCTTGCCGTCGACGAAGCGCTGGTAGTCCGCTGCGGTGAACGGCGAGTGATCCTGCCCGGGCCCGGCGGGGCGAGCGGCCAGGAAGTCATCGAACAGTTCGGTCCACGCCGCGGCGTGCATCGAGGCGCTGTCGGTGACCACACCGTCCATATCGAAGATCACCGCGTCATATCGGCGCGCGTCGATCAATTGCGCGGTCTGCTCGCCTGCGTCCACGGCTCAAGCCTGGGTCCAGGCGTAGCTCCACCCATCGAGATCGTGGTCGTACCGATACATCATCTCGGGTATCTCCTCGACATCGCGAACCGGCGCATACTGCGGACCGGTCCGGTAGGTAGCACCACTGTGCGCCCACTCGCGCGGCGTCGGCAGGGCCGATCGCCCTGTCCAGCGGGTGACCAATGGCCCCGGCGATTTCGAATACCCGTCGAGTGGGGCAATGAACGTCGTCGCCGGGATATCGATCTTGTCGAACCGGCCGGTGCCGAGCGCATCCGGCCGCAGAAACTTCAGGATGCCCTCGAAGAGAGACCGCGCCGACAACAGGATCAGCACCACCGAGCCGGGCGCGGTGGTAGCGGTGATTCGGGCGAGCCAGTTGCCGTTATCGAACATGCGACCTGCCTTTTCGGCGACAATTCTATGAGGACCGGAGATCCGGTACAGGATGCGGCGGGCCTGACCCGTACGTCATCGCCGAGCCGCAGAAGCCTGGCCATGTTCTTCGGCCCTGCTCGCCCACAACGCCACCATCGAACGATGAGCGGAGATGCCGAAACCAGCCACAAGGAGGCCCATCGTGACTACAGCCCAAGACATCATGCGGTCCGACGTGGAACGCATCGGCGTGCGCGACACCATGGACACCGCCGCGCAGCGCATGCTCCGGTACGACGTCGGAGCGCTGCCGATCTGCGACGGTGAGGGGTGTCCCGTCGGCATCGTGACCGACCGCGACATCATCGTCAAGGTCGTCGGGGTCGGCGCGAATCCGAAGACGACCACCGCAGGTGAAATGGCACAGGGTGCCGACGAGTTGCACACGGTCGAAATCGATACCGATATCGACGATGTGGTGGCACTCATGGAACGATTTCGGATCCGGCGGCTCCCGGTGACCGAACACGGCCTGCTTGCCGGCATCATCACCGAGGCCGACCTGGCACGACACCTGTCGGAGGCGACAGTCGGCGAGTTCGTCGAGGCGGTTTGCGCCCCGAACCTCCCGAGCGTCGCCGACGCTTGATCCGCCCGGATCCCAGAATCGCAGGCTGGGCGCTACGAAATTCGGAGTGCCCGGGAGGGCCGCGATGCCACACAACGATCCTGCGCGGGACCTGCTACCGGGCCCGATCAGCGTGAGCGAATGACTATCACCGGGACCTCGACCGCATGCAGAAGGGCGTTGCTGGTCGAGCCGAGCAGCATGCTCGAGAAGCCGCCGCGGCCGTGACTACCGACGACAACCAGTTGGGCGTTCCCCGATCGGTCGAGCAGTGCACGGGCGGGCCTGTCGGCCACGGTGATCCGGTGCACCGCTACGTCCGGATAGCGTTCGCCGAAGCCGGCGAGGCTCTCCGAGAGCAGTGCCTCGGCGACATCGTGGGCGGCATCCCACCCAGCGGCGGGCAGGTCCGATCCGCTGGTGTCGCTCCAGGCGTGCAGGGCGATGAGGTCGACCTTGCGGCGGGAGGCCTCCTCGAAGGCGATTTCGACCGCTGGCACACTGTTGGCGCTCCCGTCGACGCCGACCAGCACCGGCTGGGTCGCCGACACCGCGTCGATCGCCGATATTCCGTGGATCACCGCGACCGGGCAGTGCGCGTGATGGGTGACGGCGGTACTGACCGAGCCGAGCAGCCCACGCTGGAAGGCACCGAGGCCTCGGCTGCCGACCACCAGCATTCCGGCATGGGTGGAGCGATCGATCAGCGTCATCGGGACCAGTTCGAACGTCACCTCGGTGGTGATCGCGAGGTCTTCCCCCGGCGCGGCGGTTCGCGCCACACGAGTGGCCTCGGTGACGATGCGCTCGCCGTCGCGACGCAGCCACTCCGTATCGTCGTCGGTGAGCAGCGCACCCGGCCCGAAGCCGGTGGGAATCGCTACCGAGGTGAGGATATGCAGGCGCCTGTGGTGCAGCGCGGCTTCGACGGCTGCCCAGGCCGCGGCCTGATATGAGTTCGCCGACCCGTCGACTGCCGCGAGGATCGGCTTATCCAGTGCTGTGGTATGCGAAACGGATCCGCCTGTCACGGGCATTCCTCGGCGACCGGGCGACCGAGATTGCGCCACTGCTGGGCCCATCCGGTGCTCCGATGCCGAGACAGCAGCCAGCCCCCGCCGCGCAGCAGCAGCCATGCGCTCAACCAGATACCGGCCAGTACCACCAAGCTCGCGCCGAGACCGGCCAAGGCTGCCGCGGCCAGGCGCGGTGGGGCGGACGTCGGAGCGCCGTCGGGTCCGACCCACACCGGCACGTCCTTGCCGAGGGCCGCACTGCGGGGCACCGGCAAGATCCCGATACCTTCTCGGCCGTTGTCGTTCCATTGCACCGTCGCCTCGAAACGACGTGCCGGAGTCCATACCGGCGGGGTCGTGACCGTCGCATCGACCACGAATTTCGTCGCCTGTTCGGTCTGAATACGGGCGGCCTGCGAGGTGTAGGCGGCGGTGCCGATCGCCGCCGCCACCGGCACGGCGAGAACCACAGCGAGCGATACGACGATTCGCAGCAGTGTTTCGTATCGACCCAATAGGCGCATCGGCCTACGCGGGCTCCGCAGCAGCAGCAACCACAGCCGGACGAGGCGGGTCCACGAGTCATGGAGCGGGATGGCGGCAGACATCTGTGGCACCTCTATCGACGGCGTTAACACACCTTCGAGCATCCCGCGCGGTCGGATCTGTAGGCAGAGACGAAAGTCATAGACCATTAGGGTCCTCGGACCCCCCATCACGGTCGGCGCGGAACGCTTCGATCGCTGTCGGCAGGGTGGGATAGAGGTGCTGGTCGCCGATTTTGGCGGTTAATCCTGCGGCGTCGAGGTCGTCGCGCAGGTCCTTTTTGACCCGCGCCATGGCGAAGACGATGCCGCGCGCCGCCAGCTCCGATCGAAGCTGTTCGACCGCGTCGAGCGCGGTGAGGTCCACTTCCACATTGGCCTCGGCATTGAGCACGAACCAGCGCACCGGCCGCCCGCCGTGCTCGGCGCACGAGTCGACCGCCGCGAGAGCGCGCCGCCGGAAGTCTTCGGCATTGGCGAAGCACAGGGGTGCGTCGTAGCGGTAGATCACGACTCCGGGAACCAGTTCTGCCTCCGGATAGTCATCCACGTCGTGCATGCCGGCAAGCCCGGGAACGAACCCGAGAATGGCGTCGTGGGCCCGCGCGATCCGGCGCAGCAGATCGAAGATCGACAACGCGATCGCCACCAGCACGCCGTAGAGAACGCCGAGCGCCAGCACCGCGACGACCGTGCCGAGCGCCAGCACCAGCTCACTGCGTCGGAACCGGGCGATCCGCCGGAACTCGACCAGATCGATCAAGCGCAACGCCGCGTAGATGACGAGCGCACCGAGCGCCGCCTTGGGAAAGGAAGCCAGGATACCCCGCGCGCCGAGCAGCACGGCGAACAAACCTCCCAGTGCCACAATGGAATACAGCTGCGTGCGGGCGCCCATGGCATCCGCGATCGTGGTCCGGCTGCTGCTGCAGCTCACCGGGAAACCGTGCAGCAGCCCGGCCGCCACATTGGTCGCCCCCAGCGCGGCGAGTTCGGTATTCGCCTCGACATGATCGCCGTGCCGGGCCGCGAACGCCCGCGCGGTGAGCGCATTGTCGGAGAAGCCGACCACGGCGATGCCGACCGCGGGCAGAATCAGTTGCGCGATATCTCCGGCCGCCACATCGGACAGACCGGGCACCGGAATCCCGGCTGGGATGGACCCGATCACCTCGATGCCGTACCGCTGTAACGAGAACATCGCCACCACCGCGGCGGCCAGTAGCACCGCCAACAGCGGTCCTGGCACTCGCGGCGCCCGCCAGGACAGCAATAGCAGTCCAACGAGCACTGCCGCGGCGAGCACACTGGTCTGCCAATGCCAGTGATCCAGCTGTGTCGCGAACGAACGCAATTGGGTGAGAAACGACTCCCCCTCGACCGGCACACCGGTCACCCGCCCGAGCTGGCCGACGATCATCATCCCCGCGGTACCGGCCAGATATCCCACCAGAACCGGTTTGGACAGCAGGTCGGCCAGCACGCCGAGCCGGGCCACCGCACCGATCAGGCACAGCCCGCCGACCAGCAGGGCGAGCACCGCCGCGAGGGACGCGTAGCGGCCCGGATTGCCGAGCGCGAGCGGGGCCAGTGCGACCGCGGTGAGCAGAGCGGTTGTCGACTCGGGCCCCACCGATAGCTGCCGCGAGGTAGCGAACAGGATGTAGACCGCCAGTGGCCCGATCGCCGCCCACAGCCCGACCACCGGCGGCAGACCCGCCACCGTCGCATAAGCCATCACCTGTGGCACGAGATATGCGGCCACGGTGATACCGGCGACCACGTCGGACCGGAGCCACGCCCGCTGGTAGCCATCGAATTGCCGCAGCCCCGGAAGGAAACGTGCCAGCACCGTTCCAGCATTGTGCGCCGCGGAACCCGACGCGACAGCCGAAAGTACTCAACCGGGCGATGTGGGTACCACGGCCGAGGTATCAATATGTCGGAATACCCGTCATTGCCGATCCGTTGGTGGCGGCGACGACCGTGGCGCTGCGCTGCGCTGATGCATAGGTCGGATCGGATCGAGGCGAGGTGTGGCTGTTCGCGATCATTGTCAGGCTCATCGCGGTGCCCGCCGCGGGTGTGGCGGGCACCGCGGGCTACACCGCCGTGGCAAGCCGGATCCGGGCCGAGAACGCGACAAAAGTCGCTGTGCCCGCGATGTCTCCGGAAAGAGTCGTGACCGTCGACGCATATGGGGCGGCCGCCGCACGATTCGAGGCGACAGTGCGGTGGGACCAGCATCGACGGTCCGGGACGACGACCACCGAGGTGCCCGACAAGTCCGCGCCGGGTGATGAGGTGCAGGTGTGGCTCAACGGCGATCGCAAAGCGACCACCCCACCGGTGCGTCCGACTGACGCCGCTGACAACGGAATCGTTATCGGCATGCCGGTGCTCGTCGCAATCTGGAGTGGCGCAACGCTTTTGAGCTACGGTGTCGGCCGGGTACGGTGCGCCCGCCGCTACGCGGCCCTGGACCGGGAACGGCGCGGAATGAGCCGCCCGGCCGGACAGGACTCGTGACGCGAGTCCCCTCGGCGGGTTGCCCGGCGCCGGGCCTTCGACGGTGTCCGGTTGCGTCCATGTCGCGACGATGATCGATAACCGACCTCGAGCAGCCACGCCGTGAGGTCGGCGGATCCACGGCGGTGGCCGGTCGATCAGACACGGGCACGTTCGCGAGCCAGAGCGCGGTCGCGCTGTTCCTCGAAACGCGGGATCTGCACCTGTGCCAGGTCTTCGAGAAACGTGGCGAGCCGTTCCCGAACCTGTTCACCGCGCGCACTGAAATCGGTTCGGCCGAACAGATTCCACTGCCGTAGCACCGGCTGCAGTACCTCTTCGAGGTGCTGGCGCAGGTCGTAGACACCGTGCTTGGCCATGAGTACGCCGTTGCGGCGGAAGTTCGGCATTCCGGCGCCGGGCATCCGGAAGTTCTGCACAATATTGGCGATCGCCTCGATCGCCTGATCCGGCACCAGATCCAGTGCCGCGCCGCACATGGTGCGATAGAAGATCATGTGCAGGTTCTCGTCGGCGGCGATGCGCTGCAACATCTTGTCGGCGACCGCGTCCGCACAGACTCGGGCGGTATTGCGATGGGTGACCCGGGTGGCCAACTCCTGAAAGCTCACGTAGGCAACCGAATGCAAGAATCCGGCACCGCTGTCCACGTCGGCGTCGCTGACTCCGGACGAGAAGCCGTTGGTCATATGCACCATTCTGGCTTCTTCCAGCGCGACCGGATCGACGCCTCGGGTCACCACCAGATAGTCGCGAATCACGGTGCTGTGGCGCATTTCTTCGGCGGTCCACCGGCCGACCCAGGTGCCCCACGCACCGTCGCGGGAGAAGTTCTCGGATATTTCGCGGTGATAGGAGGGCAGATTGTCCTCGGTGAGCAGATTCGTGATCATCGCGGCCTTGGCGACCTCGCTGAGCGAGGATTGATCGGCCTCCCAATCGATTCCGCCGAGGGCGGCGAAGTTTCGGCCTTCATCCCATGGCACGTAGTCGTGCGGATGCCAATCCTTGGACATCGACAGGTGCCGGTGCACGCACTCCTCGGCCATCGGCTCCAGTTCGGCCAGTATCTCGCGTTGGGTCAGCTCACGCGTCAATTGGTGTTGCCTACCTTTCCTTCTCGATGAGTCCGCCGGCGTCGGCTCCCCATGCCACCACCGCGGCCCGGTGCCGCCCAGGGGCGAAGGTCCCCGGCAACCCAGGACCGAATGCCCCAACTTCGGAGCCGCGAGAATCACATTCGACGCCGCGGCGCGAGCCGACTCGCGCCGATTGTGACCATGGACCCTGGATCCGGTGCGCAATGCCTGTCGCGGTCGCTGTTGTCGGCGTCGACACTCGAAGCATGAACGCAAGCGACCGTGCGAGCACACCCGATCCGGGGGACGTGCGATTGGCGCTGATGCTCGCGTGTCGGGCCCCATCGGTGCACAACACTCAGCCATGGCGCTGGGTGTTCGACGGTGCGCGACTGCAGTTGCACAGCGATACCGACAGGCTGTTGCGCTCGGCCGACCCGCTCGGCAGACAACTGGTGATCAGCTGCGGTGCCGTGCTCGACCACGCGCGCCTGGCCTTCATGTCGATGGGCTGGTTCGCCGAGGCCACCCGATTCCCGGATCCGAATGTGCCCGGGCACTTGGCCACCCTCGAGTTTCGGCCGTGGCCCGGCGCGCTGAATACGACCGCCGCCAGGATCCGCGCCATCCGCCGGCGCCGCACCGACCGGTTGCCGATGCTGGCGCCGCCCGGCTGGCTCGATGTGCTCGCCACGGTGCGCGAACTGGCGCGGCCACACCATGTGTCGGTCGACGAGATTGCCGAGAGCAACCGGCCGCGGCTGGCCGCGGCCGCCGAGCACGCCGCCGCGCTGCGTCGCTATGACATGCCGTATCAAACCGAATTACATTGGTGGACAGGGCATTCGGACACTCGGGAAGGTGTCCCGGTGGCTGCGCTGGTATCGGATGCCGAGGCGGCCAGGGTCGATGTCGGGCGCCCCTTCCCATCCGCGCCGTATTCGGTGCGCCGCAGCGATCTCGAGGACAAGGCCCGGCTGGTGGTGCTGAGCACCCTCGGTGAGACACCCGCGCAGTGGCTGCATACCGGCGAGGCGCTGTCGGAGTTGCTCCTCGAATGCACCGCACGCGGCCTGGCCACCTGTGCACTGACGCACATCACCGAACTCGCCACCAGCCGATCAGTGATCACCGATCTGATCCCCCAACCGGATCTACCACAGGTCGTGGTCCGCATCGGCACCGCACCAGAAGATACCGACCCCAGTCCGACGCCACGGCGCCCGCTCGACGAGGTACTGGAGATCCGCGCGGCCTGAGCGCCAATTCTCATCCGGCTCGTCGCCACGAGGAATGCGCGGAGGTCGGAATCAACTGCCGGACGCCGGGTTTGCGGCCGGGCCGCCCGCAGTCGCACCAGCGAACACGGGCCAGCATGGCGCGGTCCGTGCGGGATGGCCGAAAGTCCCTCGGCGTGCGTCAGTTGGGCACTATGCGCGTGCCCTGCGCGGACGTAGCGTCGGGGGCGAAGGAATTTCCGCAGGTAGAAGGCAGAGGAGAGCGAAATGCGGGCCCGGGTCGTCTACGAATCGATGTTCGGCAACACCGCAGCCATTGCCAAGGCAATCGCAACGGGATTGAGCGAATACGGTGAGGTCGAGGTGCTTGATGTGGTGGCCGCCGCCCAGCGCCCGGAGCCGATGGTGGATCTGCTGGTGGTCGGCGGTCCCACACATGCCTTCGGGATGAGCCGGGCCCGAACACGGCGTGACGCGGCGACACGGACCGAGGCGCCGGTCGCAGTCGACATCGGTATGCGGGAATGGCTGGACGCGGCGCTGCCGGTGCCACCGGGCTCGCGGGCCGCGGCCTTCGGAACCAAGGCGGCGAAACCGTCCTGGCTGCCGGGATCGGCCGCGCGAGGTGCCGGAAAACGGTTGCGGCGCTTGGGATATGAGTTGGCCGACGCGCCACAGGACTTCTTCGTCGACGGTACCCTCGGCCCGCTCACCGCAGGCGAGTTGGAACGCGCGCGGGCCTGGGCCGATCGCTTGGCCCACACTGAACTCGACCGTTCCGCGCACCGGTCCTGAGATCGGCGGAGGCGCAATGTCGTACCGGGTCACGGTCGTCGAATCGAATACCACTGCCATGCTCGAACTGCGCCGTACCGTGCGCGCCGACCATGCTGGCGACGATGTCCGCGCGGGCATGCGGGCCCTCTATGAGTTGGCCGAGCGCACCGGCCTGGCCCCGGCCGGAGCCCCCTCGACGACGTATCTGGGCATGCTCGGACCAGGTATGACCACGGATGTGGACTTCGGCCTACCGGTGGCCGACGGCGCACTCGATGACATTGCTGAACAAGTCAGCCTGCGCCGTCTCGAGCCGAGATTATTCGCCAGCACCAGACACCGCGGCGACTATCAACGCATCGGCGACGCCTACCGTGCGCTCGACGAATGGATCCGCGCCTCGAACTATCAGCCGGTCGGACCGCCGACCGAGGTGTATCTGATCGCACCGGAGGCGGCGGTACGACCCGGTGATCTCGTGACCGAGATCCGCAGGCCGGTCGCAGCCGCCCTCGCCATCCGGGTGCCCGCACTGTTCGCCGCTACCGTCTCGGAGCTTCGAAAGGCATTGGCCGAGCAGGGATTCGGCATCATGACCGAGATAGACATGCGCGCCACGCTGCGGGCGAAGCTCGACATCCGGATGGACGAGTATCTGATTCTCGGCGCCTGCAACCCGGTCCTCGCGCAACGGGCGCTGGCCGCCGATCCCCGAGTCGGTCTGTTGTTGCCCTGCAATGTCGTGGTGCGCACGGACGACGACACCACACTCGTCGAGGCGGCCGACCCGGTATTGCTGCTGTGCGGCGAGCTGCTGCACCGCACCGACCAGCCCGAACTGCACGCGGTCGCCCGAGAGGCGCGCGAACGCCTATCAGCTGCCCTCGAAACCGTCGAAAAGCGTTTGCCGGAAACGAAATAGCCCTCGTTGTGATCAGCTGTCCACCGACTCCACTGAGCGGGCCAAGGATGTTGAGATCTGCGCTTCGGTCAGCACCTCTCGCGTGCTGAACGGAACACTCGGCGATTCCATCCTCGACAGTTCGTCGTTCATAAGCGACGCGACGGCACGAATCGAGTTGCGATGCACGACGTCACGCGCGGCTGCATCGGCGAGCGAGCCGGCCTGCTGCAGCTGAGCCAGCTCTTCGACGACTGCGTACACCGGCGATCGGGGTGGGATCTTCACGACCTTTCCGCCGATCACGATCACTCCGCCGCCGTCATCTTCCACGCCGACGATGACCCGGCCCGGCCCGGCAACCGGCCGGCTGTCCGGCCGCTGGGTAACTTCCAGTGTTGCCACCCGAGACGCCCTGTCGATGTCGACAACTTTGACCTGCACCAGCGCCGTCTGCCTGGTTGGCTCGTGCGGGTCGCCACGCACGAACTGGTCACCTTTCTGGAGATTGTCGTTACCGTTCGTGGCGGTGAGGAGATTCGACCGATTGAAGTCGAACTCGTGCACCAGCACGGCAGGAGCCTGAATGCCAGCGTCCCAGCCCTCATCGACACGGAATTCGAAGAAGTATGGGCCGACGCGGGCGCAGAGATAACCCGGTAGGTCACGCCGGTGCAGCGGTCGCAGCTCGACAACCGTGGCGTATTCCGCACGCGCCGCCTGCCACACTCGCAATGTATCGAGCCAGCCTCTGCCGTACATGTTGGCGGCGTTCAGCCCGGGCCCGATGCGGAAGATCGGCTGACCTCTGACATCCAGGTCGGTGAAGAATGGATGCGCCGCCATGGAGGAATTGCGGGTGCTCATGATGTCCCACCGATCCCCGTATTCTGTACTGCCGAACCAGGAGTGGTCGAGCCCGTAAACATGGCCCATCTCCTGCCCGAGGAGACTCGGCGACAGTGAGGACATCCCGGCCGAGTCTCTGCCGTCACCGGAGATAGCGCCACTCACACCACCGAAGAGGTCAGTTGCCGGGTGCGTGATCACAAGGATCCGGTTCCCATACGGTGCCAGATCCTCGTGTGCGTCCAAGGCGGCCTGGCGGCCCCATGCGATGACGTCATCACGGTGTGCTGGGGGAAAGTCGGAGAACTTCTGCTTCAGGCTGTACCAGCCCAAGAGTCTTGTTGCCGTCAGATCGAGCGAGCCATGCGACATGTCGCGGAAGAAGTCCACCATATTGAACTTGCCCGCACCTGAATTGGTGAACAGCTCTTCGAACCGCTGACGGGAAAACGGCGGCGGCGTTGTCGTATCGCTGAATCGGCACAGCACCACTGCCCAAGGGGAAGTCATGTCATTTCCTTTCAACTCGATCTACCTCGGAAAAGAACCCGATGGCGCTGCGTTGATGCCGGGTCCCGTTCGATCGAGAGGAACCCGGCCCGGGGCGCCAATAGAACGTGCAGTCATCGTTGCTCGATTCGGCCGCGGCGTATCGAGTACGCGACTACTCGAGTTGCGGAGCCCGTCCGGGCTCGTCACCGGATCGGTTCGTTTACGACGCGTCGGTGCAGGTGGGCGATGTCCGCCAGAGCCGGAACGCCGCCTGCGACCTCGATGCAATGCGCGTACGCTTAGGTATTTACACCGGTCAGTAAGGTGTGCCACCGGTTCGCCGGGAGGTGGGAGATGCTCAGCATCACCGAGCAGTTCAGCATCGAACGCGCCCCATGCGGGAAACTGAGGGGCGGGGCTCGCCACCGCGAAGACGACGAAGCGGGCCTGGTTATCGACGATCTGCATTACGACTGTGGCTGCCGCAAGATTCGGCACGAATACCACGACGGCTGCGTTCGGATCGAAACGGTCCGCCATGACGGCAAGGTCCTGATGGACGAGCGCAGCGCCGACTTCGAGGCCTGACCCACGATGGTGGTGCACCATGACCGCTTCTCACGATGTCGTGATCGTCGGCGGGGGCGGCGCGGGCCTGCGTGCGGCCATCGCCATCGCCGAACACAACCCGCGGTTGAGTATCGCGATCGTTTCCAAGGTCTATCCGATGCGCAGCCACACCGTCTCCGCCGAGGGTGGCGCCGCCGCTGTCGCCGGTCCCGGCGACAGCTTGGAAGAACACGCATATGACACGGTCTCCGGCAGCGATTGGCTCTGTGACCAGGACGCTGTCGAGGCCTTCGTCGAGGAAGCACCGCGGGAGCTGCTGCAGCTGGAGCATTGGGGCTGTCCATGGAGCCGCCGATCGGACGGGCACATCGCGGTACGGGCGTTCGGCGGCATGACGAACAACCGCACCTGGTTCGCAGCCGATAAGACCGGTTTCCACTTGTTGCACACCCTGTTCCAGACCGCACTGTCGTATCGAGACATCGTCAGATACGACGAATGGTTCGCCACGACATTGCTCATCGACGACGGCAAGGTGTGCGGCATCGTAGCCATCGAACTGGCCACCGGACGCGTCGAAACCATTCTCGCCAGCGCTGTCATCGTGTGCACCGGTGGCTGTGGCCGGGTATATCCGTTCACCACCAACGCCAATATCAACACCGGTGATGGTATGGCGTTGGCCTACCGGGCAGGCGCGCCGCTCAAAGATATGGAGTTCGTCCAGTATCACCCGACCGGCCTTCCGTTCACGGGCATCTTGATCACCGAGGCGGCGCGCGCGGAGGGCGGCTGGCTGCTCAACAAGGACGGTTACCGCTACCTGCAGGATTACGACCTCGGGACGCCATCACCGGTGCCGGTGATGCGCAGCATGGAACTCGGGCCACGCGACCGGCTGTCACAGGCTTTCGTGCACGAACTCGACAAGGGCCGGACCATCGGCACACCGTACGGACACGTCGTCCACCTCGACCTGCGCCACCTCGGTGCCGATCTCATCGACACGAAACTGCCGTTCGTGCGCGAGCTCTGCTCGAAGTACCAGAACATCGACCCGGTGCGGGAACTGATCCCGGTGCGCCCGGTCGTGCACTACATGATGGGCGGCATCCATACCGACATCCACGGCGCCACACCCCTGGAGGGCCTGTACGCCGTCGGAGAGGTCGCCTGCGTCAGTATCAATGGCGCCAACCGGCTCGGTTCGAATTCCCTGCCCGAGTTGCTGGTCTTCGGTGCGCGAGCCGGTCGTGCCGCTGCCGACTACGCGAGCTCGGCCACCGCCCGCCGGACATCGGCGGTCCTGGCACGCGGCCACGCCGAACAGGACCGGCTGGAACGAGGCCTCGCCCGACATGCCGAGGGCTCCGAACGCATCGCCCACATCCGCACCGAGATGCAGGAGACGCTGGAGACCAGTGCCGGGATCTACCGGGACGGCGACTCCCTCGCCGAGGCTGCCGACAAGGTGCGCGAGCTTCGCGATCGATTCGGCCGCGCTCGCCTCGATGATCACAGCCGGGCGTTCAACACCGAGCTGGTGGCGATGCTGGAACTGTCCTGCATGCTCGATGTGGCCGAATGCATCGTCGCCTGCGCGCTGGCACGGGAGGAATCCCGGGGTGCGCACCAACGGACCGATTTCCCCGCCAGGAACGACCAGCGATTCCTGGCCCATTCGCTGGTCCATCGACAGCCGGACGGTTCGGGTCGCGTCTCGTACCTCCCGGTAACGATTACTCGCTGGCCTCCGGGCGAACGCGTATATGGGAGGTGATGGCGATGGCGGACCGGATAACCCTGCAGGTCGCGCGCTATCGACCGGATCGAGATGACGAACCGGTAATGCAGTTGTACGAGGTTCCGCTGCGCAAAGAATGGACGGTGCTCGACGGCCTCAACTACATCAAGGATTACCTCGACGGCACGGTGTCGTACCGGTGGTCGTGCCGGATGGGTATCTGCGGTAGCTGCGGCATGACCGTCAACGGCGAGCCACAACTGAGCTGCGCCACATTCCTGACCGACTACGCGCCGGGGCCGGTGCGGGTCGAGCCATTGCGCAACTTCCCGGTGATCCGGGATCTCGTCATAGAGATCAGCGACTTCATGCACAAGCTGACCGCGGTCAAGCCATGGCTGATCAGGAAGGAAGATCGGCCGCTCGATGACGGCGAGTACCTGCAAACACCGTCCGAAATGGACGAATACAAGAAATACAGTATGTGCATCAACTGCATGCTCTGCTACTCGGCCTGTCCGGTCTTCGCGCTCGAGCCCGAGTTCATCGGTCCCGCGGCAATCGCGCTGGGCCAACGCTACAACCTCGACTCGCGCGATGAAGGCGCCGCAGATCGGCGCGACGTGCTGGCCTCCGCCGAGGGCGTATGGTCGTGCACCTTCGTCGGCGAGTGCACCACCGCCTGCCCCAAAGGGGTCGACCCGGCAGGTGCGATCCAACGCTACAAGCTAACCGCGGCCACCCAATCGCTGCGGGATTTCCTCATGCCTTGGCGCGCACGATGACCACGACACCTCGGTTGTACCGAAAGCCGGTCTCCACGTTCTGGTGGGCGCGACGTCGCTCGTACCTGATCTTCGCCCTGCGCGAACTCAGCAGCGTGTTCGTCGCCTGGTTCGTGGTATTTCTCCTGCTTCTGGTCCATGCGGTCAGTTCCGAAAACGAGGAGTACCAGCGGTTTCTCAGTTGGAGCGCAACTGGGTGGGTGGTTGCACTGAACACGATCGCTCTGCTGTTCGTGCTGCTGCACACGGTCACCTGGTTCAGCCTCGCGCCCAAGGCGATAGTGCTGCGGGTACGGAACCGGCGCGTTGCACCGGGGGTGATCGTTGGGCTGAACTACCTGCTGTGGGGCCTGCTGACGGCGATCGTGTTGTTGGTGGTCCTGCGATGACGACGAAAAAGAGGTCCCTGGAACCGTTGGCGTGGCTGCTGTTCGGCATCGGCGGAATGGCCGCCGCGCTGCTCATACCGGTGCTGCTGTTCCTGTTCGGCCTCGCCTTCCCGTTGGACTGGCTTCCCGCGCCGGACCACGCACACCTGCTCGCGGTGTTGCGTCATCCTGTCACCCGGCTGGTACTTTTCGGACTCTGTGTGCTGGCGCTGTTCCATTGGGCCCACCGCTTCCGGTACACGGTGGAGCACGGTTTGCGGCTCGAGCAGTTCAGTGCGTTGATCATCCTGGTCTGCTACGGCGGAGCCGTCATCGGCTCGGGAATTGCCGCTTACCTCCTGCTGCGCGTGCCGTCTTAATCGGTCCAGGCGACAGCGCGCAGCGGAAACGAGCCCATCCCGCGTACGGGCGCTGGTAGCGCGACGAGCCTGGCACCGATATCGGGAACCGCGTCCAGGTTCGTCATATGTTCGATGATCGGGATTCCCGCACCGAGCAGTGCATGGTGGCACGGACGCGTCGGCAGGGACATATCGTCGATGTCGAGCGAGTCGATTCCCACCAGCGCCACATTGGCGGCGACCAGCGCATCCGCGACCTCGCCGACCAGGAATGGATGGCCGGGCTCCCAGTATGCGGACGAACCCCACCGGGCCGACCATCCGGTGTGCACGAGCACCGCCTTGCCCCAGAGCCGCGCCGGGTCGCCGAGCATATCCGGTCCAACCGCACGGATTTTCGCCGCGCGGATCATCACGATCGGCACGTTGAACAGCCGTTCCAGCGGCAGCTCAGCGATATCGGCGCCATCGGCGTGGAATTGGAAGGGCGCATCGATATGGGTCCCGGTATTGCCGACCATATCCACGCGCGCAATGTCGTAGGTCATGTCGATCAGTGGTGACTGCCCACGCGAAATATCGGTAGTGACTCGCGGTTCGGGCAAGCCAGGGTAGGTGAGCATGCCGTCCGCGATCCGATGGGAGAGCTCCACAATCGCTCTGCTCATACCAGGGACGGTACCGGTCGATACCGCGGTTCGCGGGCAGCAGTCGCAGACAGCATGATCGTCGGCGAGACCGAGTGCGGCGCCGAAACTGTTTCGACGGCGCGGACAGCTACGACGAGCACGAAATCCGACTCGCCCTCGATCTGCCGCACCACATCCCGATCCATCTCTGTGATGTCCGGCGGCGAGAATCGGTCAAAGCCCTACGCACGCGGCTGCTCGAACACATCCGGACACTGGTCGCCTCCGGTGTCGACCGGCAACCGAATAGCACTCCGACAGCCCTGCCTCGGCATCTACCGCTTTCGTTGTCAGCGCGCTCCGCAGGTCCCCGTGGGGGTGTACTGGCAGGGGTTTTCGTTGCGGCCTCGGTACTGATCGTGGTTGTCGCTATTGGTGCGCACTCCATATCCGTAGCCGCTGTTGTTCTGACTGTGGTCGGTGCTATTCGGGCGCGTTCCGGATCCATAGCCATGGCTGTTCCCGGGGGCGTGCGAATCCCGAGGTCCGGCCGAGGCCGCGAAAAGGTGAGGTGAGGCGATCGTCAGGGTCACCAGCGCGATGCTGATCAGCGTCACGATCACCACTCGACGGACTGTCCAGAACTTTGTTGCGATCTCCATCAGTTATCATCCCGTCAATTAATGTGCCGCTATATAGCGATACGTTAATCGATGGGACGTCGTTAGGGGAAGGTGTTTTCGTGGATTCGGGCACGCCAGATCGCGTCGGCGCCTCTGAATAGGCCTGATGACCTGCGCTACTGGGGGCGGCTCAGGTTTACGAACCGTCGTGACTACGCGGCCACTGCTCGCCGATCAGGCGATGGTGCAACACCATCGACAACATGCGAGGCGGGACTCGGTGCTAGTCGAGTATTTCTCGGCGCGGCCACTCGCGGCCGCTCTTGGGTAGGTCGGCGGGGCTGGTAGCCAGGGTGCCGGACTTGAAGCGCGCGGACCTGAGCCGAGCGGCTTCGGGTCGAGCGGATGCGGGCTGCTCGGCCGCGGGCTGCGCGTCGGACAAGTTGCGTTCGTCGAGTTCGGCCAGCCCGACCACGATGATCAGCACCATGACGACCGCGACGACGGTCATGATCAGTGGGGTCAGCAGTTGCGGCGGCTCGGCACCGTCCGGCATCGCATGGTCGCCAGCATGCTCGGCATGCATTGCCGCCATTCCGGTGTAATGCATGCCGCATACCGCGACACCCATGATCAACGCCGCGCCCGCGGTCGCACTAAATCCGTGCACGTGCAGCATGAACCACAGCGCGGCGGTTGCCGCGACCACCGCGATCGCCAGCGACAGCGCGACGAGCGCGGGGCGGTACCCGATGGTCACGTTGGTGTGCATCGCATACATGCCCAGGTAGTGCATGGCGGCTACACCGAGTCCGGTGATGGTGCCGCCGACCGGCAAAGCCAGCACTTCCCGCCGCCAGCGCACGGCGACCGACAGTCCGATCCACACCACCACGATGGCCACGACGGCGCTCAGCAGCGTCATCGGCACATCGAACCGAATGGTTCCCCCATCGATGGAGAAACCGAGCATCGCGGTGAAATGCATAACCCAGATGCCCGCACCCCCAAGGGATACGGCCGCGGCGAGGAGCCAGCCTCCTGGCCAGCGCGCCGTTCGGGCATGCACCGCACATCGCAGGCCGAGCAGCGATCCGATGACAGACATGACATAGGCCAGGACAGGGGTCACCCATCCGTAGGTGAAGTGGTCGAGTTCCAGCACGCACACGCTCCGTAGCTATCAACTGGCTTCTTACCGGCAAACCGTAACGCAAACGTAATGCACGGAGCGTGTGTTGCAAAGCTGATATTTCAGATCGGGTGTTGCGTGGGCGTATACCTGCAATACCGACAACTTCGAGCTCGCAGTGGTCACAACGGTGCGCCTGGACCAGGCTCGGGTCCACGATGCCTCGCCAACCCTTACAGTCCCTTAGGTTGAAGCAGCAATCTGCGAGAAACCTGCAAGCAGCACAACAGCAGCCCGTGCGATACATCCCACCGAATCGGGTGAGTCTCCTCTCCTGGCTGAGGTTCGTCGCAAGAACCATGACCGCCGATGCGGCGAAGAGTTGCTCCGCGTCGAGCGATGCGGTGATGTCGCTGCGTTCGGTCTGCATGTCGGACCGCCGGTGGGCAGCGCGATCAGAAGTTCACGCAGCAGAATCCAGAGCCGGGTGCAGGATCTTCGCCGCCGCGGTGTGGCAGTGATTCCGGTGGCCCGAGCCGAGATTGCACTGCTGGGCAGCCGCGGCCCCGGCTCGGGGCACGCTCGGTGTCATGACTTGGCCGACAGCATCCTCCGGCCATAGTCGGAGTCGATCAGCGACGGCCCGTTGGTGTCGGTCCGGGTGATGCTTGGCGTCCGGTGTCTTTCGATGCTCGGCCGATCGGCGCTCGGCCCGCATGCTCCGGCTGCTCGAGCAGATAACGCCCGCCGGATTGCCGCGAGTACGCGGCGCTCAGCGCAACTGGGTGTGCGGGCTGGGCTCGGTCGAGCCGGTGCAATGCGAATGCGGCGATCAGGCCGATCATGATGAGCCCCAACCACACTGCCCAGTCGACGCCGGCGGCGCGGGCGGCGCCGACTACGGCGCCGGTTGCCAAATTGCCCGCCAGAATGCCGACGCCGACCACCGTGTTGTAGAACCCGTAGTGGGTTGCCACGAGTTTCCCGTTGGCCAGGGATACGACGGTGTCCATCTCGAATGGGAATACCGCGGCGGTGCCGACCGCCAGCAATGCCGCCGACACGAGCAATGCCGCCACGGCCGCACCGACGCCGAAGCGCCAGGGCCCCGGGATGATCACCAGGGGTAGGAATGACACGGCGAGTATGCCCATCCCGACGACCAGGCTGCGTCCTGTCCCCCATCTTTCGCGGAACCAGGCGGTGACGCGCAGCTGACCGGCGACCGCTACCACCCCGGACACCACGAACAGTGCCGATACCAGAATCTGTGCTCGCGTGCCCGCGATGAACTCCGCCTGTAGCGGCAGCGCCAGATAGACCTGGAACGACAGCACATACGAGCCGATCATCGCGACCGCGAAGGCGAGGAACCGACGGTTCGCGACCACGGTCCGCCAGTCGTCGAGAACCGATGACTTCTCGTCGGCGAGTTCCGCCCGTCGGGTCGGCAGCGTGCACAACTGCGCCACCGTCAGCGCCGCGAATACGAGCGCGGCGGTACTCGCGGTGACCCGGAAATCGACCGCCATCAGTGCGAGCCCGACCAGTGGCCCGGCCAGGATACCCGCCTGATAGAAGATGTTGAACACGGCGAACGCCTCCACCCGCCGCTCCGCGGTATCGGCCGCGAGGTAGGCGCGCACCGCCGGGTTGAACAGGGCGCCCGCGAAACCTGTTGCCGCCGAAGCGATCAGCAGACCCGGCAGGGATGTCGCGAAGACCAACAGCGCGAAACCGCCGGTGCGCAGCAGACATCCGGCCACGATCAGCGGTTTGTAGCCGAGCCGGTCGGCCAGCGTGCCACCGATCAGGAACATGCCCTGCTGCGAGAAGTTGCGCACACCCAGCACCAGGCCGACGGCCCATGCCGCCAAGCCGAGCGGACCCGCCAGATATCCGGCCAAGTAGGGCATCAACATGTAGAAGCCGAGGTTGATACCGAACTGGTTGACCATCAACAAACGTGCCGGGAGGTCGAAGCTGCGAAAGTTTCCGAATACCGTCACCGGGTTGCCCCTTGATCCGAAGCCCGTTCGCGCGGGTCGACAACTGTGCTGCAACGGGTCCAGGCGGTCACGACTCGGTCGGCCGGATGCGTGATGGTGTCGGGGTAGGTCGGCGGCTCGGTATCGAGAAGTCCGTGCTCGGCGCAGTAGGTGTCGCTGTAGACGGTGTCGAAATAGCGTTGCGGGCCATCGGGAAATACGGCCGCGATCCGGGCATCGGCGTCGTGGGTGCGCGCCGCCCAGCCCGCTACCAGCGCCACCGCGCCGACACTCCAGCCGCCGGTGGCATAGTGTGTCACGGCCAGCGTGCGGCATGCCCACACCGCCTCCGACGGTGCGACCCAATGGATTTCGTCGAATGCGCGGTAGTCGACGTTGGTCGGGTAGATGCTCGACCCGAGACCTCGCATCAGCCGTGGTCCCGCCGGTTGGCCGAAGATTGTGGAAGCCACGGTATCCACGCCGATGAGCTTCAGGTCGGGGTTGAACCGCCGCAGCACCCGCGCGACCCCGGCCGAATGTCCGCCGGTGCCCACCGCGCACACCAGAACATCCACTGTCCCGAGCTGTTCCACCAGTTCGAGCGCCAATGATTCGTAGCCGTCGACGTTGTCGGGGTTGTTGTACTGGTCCGGGCACCATGCTCCGGATTCCTCGGCAAGCAACTCGGCGACCCGATCCCGACGTGCCTGTTGCCAACCGCCGTTCGGGTGCGGCTGCGCGACGAGATCTACGCGCGCACCATAGGCGGCCAGCATCTGGGCGACGATGGGCTCCAAGCCCGGATCGGTCACCACCGTGACCGGATGGCGGTACACCATGCCGGCCAGCGCCAAACCCAAACCCAATGTGCCGCTAGATGATTCAATGATTCGAGCGCCAGCTGCCAGCGCACCGCGCGCTTCGGCCCGGCGCACCATGTGCAGCGCAGGGCGGTCCTTCATGCCGCCGGGATTGAATCCTTCGAGTTTGGCCCAGAACCCCCGACCGGCGGGTGCGAGCGGGGCGCCGACCCACAGCACCGGAGTGTTGCCGACCAGCGCGGGGGCCTGTCGGGCGGCGCCCGGCGCCGGGATCAGCGCCGGGGGCACCTCGGGCCGGTCGAGCACGATCTTGTTCATGACTGTCGCTTCCTGTATCGAGACCGCCACGCGGCGGTGCGGACGTTGAACGGCAGCGAACACCGGCCGACGGCACACAGCGTCGGCCTGGCGCTGACCGATCAGCGTCGGGCGATACAGAACCGTTCGAGAATGTCCCGACCAGCAGCGGAGGGCGGGGATACCGGCGGACCGCGCACGCCTCCAGCGAGCGTCGAGTAACTGGCTGCGGCAACGATGGCGACGACCCCGATCAAGGCGAGCAGGCGCAGCGCCCCGAAGTTCTCGGCCGCACCCGTCCGCGCCGATTTCACAATGCAGTGGGCGAGATGCAGGCCGCAGGATTCGTGCGCGGCATCGATGACCACGTGAGCGGAATCGTCGAGGGCGGCGGTGTGAAAGTTCGCAGGCGCCATCTGGCTATGCGCGCCGGAGTGCTCATGATCGTCCGTCTGGGCACAGTGGACCATCGGCGCCACGAGCAGCACTGCGATGAGCACCGCCGTTACGGTGCCACCGTGCCGCAACCGCCCGATGAGGTTCACAGTGAGCCGACTATAGCGCCGGTCGGGTAGCAAACGGCGGCAGCGCGGGTCGCGGCGGCGGGTGTGTGAGATCGGCGACCCGATAGCGGGCACCCGATGCCGCGAGTCATCGACACCCGGGTGCCCGCCATCGAGATTCGTCCGATGGCGCGCGAGTCCGCGTACCGCGGTACTCCCCGGCGCGACTCGTCGACAACCTCTTCCAACTTCCAATCCTCTTGGCCGCGAAAAACTTTCGGCTCACGCGTTCGGCGAAGACAATCCTTTGACATCCACTGGAAATAACCTACTACCTCTGTACGTACTTAGTCGCAGTGCGGCGCATCACATCTACCGGCCTTGCGGCATACCCCTGGGGGGTATAACTTTCTCGGTGTCGAATGAACAAGATCGAGAGGCCGAAGCAATGACCACCCAGACTCACGCGGACCACTCTGGCGCGCACGGCGATCACACCGCTCATGCCGGGCACCACAACCACATCGCCCACACCGGGCACGCCGAGCATGCCGCCCACACCGGGCACGCCGAGCATGCCGCCCACGCCGAGCATGCCGCCCACGCCGGGCAGCACGACCATGCCGGACATGGCGGCGGACTCCCGGGCGGACTCCAGATCACCCAGGACGGCTACCAGTTGCAACTCGCGGACCCGATCATCGGGACGGGTGAAATCGACTTCCGGTTCCGGATCCTCGGACCGGATGGCAAGCCGGTCACCGACTACACCGCTATCCACGACCGTGACCTCCATCTGATCGTGGCTCGGCGCGAGCTGACCGGGTTCTGGCACGTGCATCCCCAGCTCACCGCAGACGGGACCTGGGCCGTGCGCTTGAATCTCCCGGAGGCGGGCGCCTACCGCGTCTTCACCGATATCGCTCCGCGGGCCCTCGGCAAGACCATCACTCTTGGCGCGGACCTCGCCGTTGCGGGCGCATACGAACCGCGCCCCACCCCCGAGGCAACGCGCACCGCGCTCGTGGACGGATACGAGGTGACCCTCGACGGCGAACTGGTCCCGGGTGCGGGCCGACTGCTCACCCTCACCGTCCGCAAGGATGGCGAACCGGTCACCGACCTGCAGCCCTACCTGGCCGCCTTCGGTCACTTGGTGATCCTGCGCGCGGGCGATCTGGCCTACGTCCACGTGCATCCGAATGGTGAACCCGGTGACGGGGTGACCGCGCCCGGTCCGGACATCACGTTCCATACCGCCGTGCCCGGCCCCGGAACCTACCGGCTTTTCCTGGATTTCAAGCACGGTGATGTGGTCCGGACCGCCGCCTTCACGCTGCCCACCACTGCCTGATCGCCGAAGTCTGTTGCGCGGGTGGATCTTCCATCTGATCGCCGCCTATTCCGAAGAGGAGTCCAACGTGTGCGAGTGCTGCTGTCGCAATATCCGCGATCCACCCAACTCATTTGCCAGGAAGGGTTTCCGATGCGTTCCATGCCCATGCCCACCACCACACTGTTCGGCCACCGTGACTATCTGAAACTGTTCACCGCTCAGGTGTCGGCCCTGTTCGGCACCGGGCTGACCACGGTCGCACTCGGGCTGCTCGCCTACGAACTCGCCGGGGCGGACGCGGCGGCTGTCCTCGGCACCGCGCTGACCATCAAGATGCTCGTCTATGTGACAGTCGCGCCGATCGTGGCCGCCTACGCGGACCGATTCCCGCGCAGGATTTTCCTGGTGGCGCTCAACGTCATCCGAGCCGCCGTTGTGCTGGCTTTACCGTTCATCGACCAGGTATGGCAGATCTACGTGCTGATCGCGGTGCTGCAAACCGCCTCGGCCGCATTCACCCCCACATACCAGGCGGTCATCCCGGATATCCTGCCCGACGAACGCGAATACACCAGGGCGCTGTCGGCGGCGCAACTGGCCGCCACCATGGAAACCCTGCTGAGCCCGATGCTGGCCGCGGCCGCACTGGCCGTGATCAGCTTCCACTGGTTGTTCGTCGGCACCGCAATCGGATTCGTCATCTCGGCTGCCCTGGTGATCACCACCCGCATTCCGGACGCGACCGCCGCCGCGCAGGGCTCATTCCGGGAACGGATCACGGTGGGCATGCGCATCTTCGCCGCGACGCCACGGCTGCGCGGCCTGCTCGGATTGAACCTCGTTGTCGCCGCCGCCGGATCGGTGATCATGGTCAATACGGTCAACTACGTACGCGACACCCTCGGCGGCACCCAGTCCGGAGTAGCGATGCTATTGGCCGCCAATGGGTTCGGCACCATGATCGTCGCGCTCTCGCTGCCCCGGGTCCTCGATCGGATCGGCGCCCGGCCGGTGATGCTGGCGGGTGCGGCCACACTGATCACCGGACTCGGCTCGGCCATCGTACTGTCGACCGCCGACGGCGGCGACTGGCGATGGGGCGCCGCGATCGGAGTGTGGGCGCTCATCGGTGCGGGCACCGCGGCGGTGCTGACGCCGACCGGGCAGGTCCTGCGGCGCTCCTCGCAACCCGGCGATCGCCCAGCGCTCTTCGCGGCACAGTTCTCGCTGTCGCATCTGGCCTGGTTGATCACCTATCCGATTGCGGGATGGTTGACCGCCGCCGCCGGTTTCACTACTACCTGGACAACGCTGGCGGTATTCGCCGCCGCGGGAATCACTGTGGCGCTGCGGATGTGGCCACGCCACGACCCACAGGAGCTGACTCATCTACATGAAGTCGGCACCATCGACCCGGCCCGGCTGGCCGATGCCGACCGCGTCGACGACCGCCACTACCGGCACACCCACGTGTTCGTCATCGACGCCGAACACCGCCGCTGGCCGACACGGGCGGAATGGGCGCTGGAAACCGCCGCTGCTGGGACACGGCCAGGGAAGCCACACGCAGCGCGCCGAACGCCCGCGCCCACACCAGCAACTCGTCGACCAACCCGTGTACCTGCGGTGAAATTCACGAATTCCTTGCGCAGCATCAGCGCAACCTGCGGCCCGATCCTCCTTTGGTGCTGTTCATCAGAAGCTGGAAACGCCCGTGCGGGCGGTGGAAAACGCGCTGTGGGTGACCATTTTCTTGAGTGCGACCGCGGTCCGTCCGGCGACGTAGATGCGCCGGACCGTGTCGTCGGCGTGGGTGAACTGGGCTACCGCGTCCTTCCTGCCCAGCGAGAGGCCGCGGCTGAAATACGGTAGGGAGTGCGGCTTGGGCTTGCGGCCTTTGCGCAGGCGAGCGAAATTGTCGGCCGCGTGAATGGCCTGTGGCAGCGCGGTATAACAGGCGAAACGCGCTCCGGGCACCGCTGCGCAGTCGCCGACGGCGAATATCCGCTCATCGCTGGTGCTGCGCAGGAACTCATCGACAACGGCACGACCGCGCGCATCGACCGCGAGACCACTGCGCGCCGCGAGGTCGGGGACGCCTGACACGATCGCCCACAGGGTCAGATCGGAGGCCAGATCCGAACCCGACCGCAGCCGCACAACACCGTCGAACTGCCCTGCACCCGAACCGATTTCGGCCACCTCATCGTCGACGATCTCGACCGTGAGCCGTTCCAAGCCGGAACGTACCCGCCGATACGCACCGTCGGAAAGGCCGCCGCCCACTGAGGAACCGACGAGCCGCACCCGCACATCCGGTCTGGCCTCGGCGATTTCGGCCGCCGTCTCGATGCCCGTCGGACCACCCCCGATAACGGTGACCTGGCCGCCCGCGGGCAGGGCGGCCAGCGCCGCGCGAGCTTGTTGCGCGCCTTCCCATGTGCCCACCGGGACCGTTCCCGGCATCGGCACAACGGTGCTGCCCACGGCCAGGAAGGCGTAGTCGAAGTCGATTCGCTCACAGTTGGTGAGGACGACGGCGCCGTCGCCGATCTTGTCGACCGCGCCGACCCGTGCCTTGATGCCTTCCCGCAGCACCTCTGCCAGGGGCGTGGCCGCCGAGTATGTTCCCGCGATCTGCTGGTGCAGCCGTACCCGCTCCACGAAGTCCGGGCGCGGGTTGATCACCGTGATCTCGGCGTCCTTCACCTTCTTGGCGACCCGGTTCGCCACGAGCGTGCCCGAGTAGCCGCTGCCCACTATCAACACCTGCATGTCGGCCTCCTGTCTGCGTAACTGGACGAACATAAAGATGCCGACGACCGCGCCTATGTGACGTCGCAGCACCGTGACATCTGTCACCGATCAGAGGTGTCACAAAGCGGTCGGAACCGGCGTCTGGTGTGTGTGGCACAGTCGAGAGCGGACAACAGGCGGGAGTCGGCAATGAGCGACGGCGGCGAGCGAACGGTTGAGCCGGCCGAGCCGTTGCCGCGCGGTCGACCGGACCCCGCCACCGATGCGTTCCTCGCGCACCGCAGACTGCTGTTCACCGTCGCCTACGAGATGCTCGGCTCGGCCACCGACGCCGAAGACGTGCTGCAGGAAACCTGGCTCCGGTGGGCCGGAGTCGACCTCACCACCGTGCAGGATCAGCGCGCCTACCTGGTCCGCATCACCACCCGCCCGGCCCTGAGCCGACTGCGCACCCTCGACCGGCGCAAGGAGTCCTACGTCGGCCCCTGGCTGCCCGAGCCGCTGCTCACCGCCCCCGACGTAGCCGAGGACATCGAGCTGGCCGACAGCGTTTCGATGGCGATGCTGCTCGTACTCGAGACACTCACCCCGACCGAGCGCGCGGTGTTCGTGCTGCGTGAAGTATTCGACCTGGCCTACGACGAGATCGCCGAAGCCATCGACAAGTCCCCGGTCACGGTCCGCCAGATCGCCCACCGCGCACGGGCACATGTCGCCGCTCGCCGACCGCGCGGAGTCGTTTCCTCGGCCGAGACCCGAGACGCACTCGCGGCATTCCAGCGAGCGGTCGAAACCGGCGATATCCAGAGCCTGCTGGCGATCCTCGCGCCCGACGTGGTCGCGCTCAACGATGGTGGCGGCATCAAACAGGCCCTCCCACGCCCCATCGTCGGGGCCGACCAGGTGGCTCGACTGTTCGCCATCTACTGGAACACGATCGGCGCCACCGCGACGCTGCAACCGACCCAGGTCAATGGCTACCCGGCACTCATCGTCCGGCTGAACGGGGAACTGGACAGCGTGATGGCGGTGCGCATCGACGATGGACTCATCAGCGGCATCTACGCTGTGCGCAACCCGGAGAAGCTGTCGCATATGGAACGCGAAACCTCACTGCACCGTTGAGCCCGAAACGCTGACCCGCCTTCGCGCGATGAACACACATCCACAGCGCGGGCCGCATCGTGAAATCGAGTAGTGAACTACCCGTGACCAGCAGCGATAGCGGCTGGAAACTGATGGTGCGGATCGCAATCCGAGCATGATGTGCGGGAGCCGGAGCCATGGGTGATATCGACGTCTGGAAAGACAGGGTGCTGTCGGTCCTCGCCACCGTGCCCCCGGGCAAGACGGTGAACCAGAAGAGATTGCTGACGATGGTTGCCGCGCGGTTCGCCGCCAAGTTCGAGGCGGGCGAGCGCGATTCGATGGCAGGCGAGCCGATGTGGTGGGTGGCGGTTTCCGATGCTGTGCGGAAGCTCGGTGACGACGAGCTCGTCGTGCAGGGGGCGATCGAACTCACTGCGCTCGGCCGGAGCGAGGCGCCCGATGCGGCCGTCCGCGCAGCGGCCTATGTTGCGGCGCAGGCACAGACGCCAGCAACCGGCAGGCCGGGCAGGCTGCCGGTCGCTGGCGTGATCGCTCCACCGTTGCGCGCCCATCTCGAGACACGCCGATCCGAGCACGCCCGATCGGCCGCGATGGGTATCGCGATGCCAGCCGGGGCGGACGATCCGATATCCGTCATGATCGAGCTCAACTCGTGCTACGGCCGCGGCCTCAATGCCGCGTTCAACCGGCTCAAGGAGCTCTGGAAGCTTGTCGCGGCTGCCGGTGCGCCATATCGCCTCACCGACGAGTACGCAACCGGACGGTTGACCCCGGACCAGATCGAGGGGCTGGTATCCGCGGATGCCGTGGTGTCGGACATGCTGGCCCGGGCAATGCAACGCATCTGGCCGGACTTCGAGATCCACGGTCAGATCGACCAGTCCTTCGTGACGATCAAAGCCGAAGCCGCCCAACGATCCTTCAATGCCTACGGCGAGGGAATCGTCTGGGCCGTCGTGGATTCGGGCATAGACCAGAGCCATCCGCATTTCCTCGCCAATGCAACCCTCACCGATCGATCCGTGCGCGATCTACATCGCACATGCCCGGGAGACGGGCCTCCTGTTCGCGATGGTGCTCTCGTCGACGAGGAGGGGCACGGTACCCATGTCGCCGGAATCATCGCGGGCGGACTCGGTGGATGGGCGAAGCAGGTTGTCGTCACCGAGAATCGGTACAACACCGCCGACGGCGCCGAGCTGCGCAGGCGCACGGTCGTCGAGCCTGCGCGCCTTTCCGGGATCGCGCCGCGGGCAAGGCTGGTGAGTCTCAAGGTACTCGGCGCGAAGGGCAACGAAACGGCACGGGTCGGGCGGGTGATCCAAGCTCTGTCCTATGTGCGCAAGGTCAACGCGGCCAGCGATAGCGCCCCTCGTATCCACGGCGTAAACCTCAGTCTCGGTTACGGATTCGATCCGGCGTGGTACGCGTGTGGGAGCAGCCCGCTGTGCATCGCGGTCGACAACCTCGTCCGCAGTGGCGTCATCGTCGTCGTCGCGGCCGGTAACTCGGCGTACGTCAGCCTTTTCGTCGAAGACCAGAACGCACCCAACCGGTTCAGCACCGGTATGACGATCAACGATCCGGGAAATGCCAAGCGTGCGGTCACCGTCGGTTCGACGCACCGCGACGCGCCACATACCTATGGCATCTCCTACTTCTCGTCACGAGGGCCGACCGGCGACGGGCGGATGAAGCCGGATCTGGTGGCTCCGGGCGAACGCATCACCTCCGCCGCCGCGGGCAAGCTCGGCGCGGACGCCTTTCGATCATTGGGCCGACGCGAGGAAGGCGCGGCCGTGTATATCGAGCAGAGCGGCACCAGCATGGCCGCCCCACACGTGTCGGGTGCCATCGCGGCGTTCCTGTCGGTCCGGCGGGAATTCATCGGCGATCCCGAATCGGTCACGCGGATCTTCGTCGAGTCGGCGACGCCGCTGGGTCGCGATCGCTATCTCGAAGGCGGCGGACTCGTCGACCTGATGCGGGCCCTGCAATCCGTCTGAACCCGGCGACGAAGGAGTGATAAAGATGCCGGAATTTGTTGGCGATAAGCCACTTTGGATCGTTTCGTTCGATAAGGACGGCGATATCGATCAGGTCGGCGCGAACGAACTCGTCGCGGGCGTGCGCCAGCGGGAGGTCACCGACCTGATGGTGTTCTCGCACGGCTGGAACAACGACCGGAGTAAGGCGGTCGATCTGTACCAGCGGTGGTTCGGAAAGCTGGACACGTTGCCGACCGTCGCGACGCGGCGGATCGGATACGTGGGCGTGGTGTGGCCGTCGGAGCGCTGGAGCGACGAACCGATCGGGGATTTCGCGCCCGCCGCGGCACCCACCGGAGCCGCGGCGGCGGACCGCAGAGAAGCCGTTCCCGCAGGATCACCTGCGCTCGACGCCGACACCTTGCAGATGTTGAAGGCGACCTTTCCGGACGGTGCGCAACAGCTCGATCGGATGGCGGAACTGCTGGAATCCGAAGAGCCGGACCGCGGCACCATCGATGAGCTGTTCGGACAGATGCGCGAGTTCAGCATCGCCACGTTCCCGGGAAATGCCGACAGCGAAGGCCCGGACGGCAACGCGGACGCCGGGTTTCCTCCGATGCTCAGCGCGGAGAACGATGCGTCGAAGGTGTTCCGGGACTTCGCAATGGAGCTGATGAGATCGGGCGTCGACCTCGATTCGGCGGAGGGCGGCGCTGCCGGAATCGGTGACGTGCTCGGGAAGGTGCTACACGGAGCCAAGGAGGCGCTACGGGCGCTGACGTACTGGCAGATGAAGAACCGTGCCGGTGTCGTCGGCGAGAAGGGCCTGGGACCGCTTCTGGGACAGTTGAATCGGGAATTCCCGAGTCTGCGCATGAATCTCATCGGCCACAGCTTCGGCGCACGGGTCGTGTCGTATGCCCTGACCGGACTGCCCGACGGCCTGGTCCCGTCCCCGGTGAAATCTGTCACCCTGCTGCAGGGTGCGTTCTCGAGCTTTGCGTTCGCCGACCCGCTGCCATTCGATCGGAACCGCCGTGGCGGTCTGGCCGGACGATCCAGCCGGGTGGACGGGCCCGTTTCCGTCTGCTTCTCCAGCCACGACGGAGCATTGGGCAATTTCTACCCACTTGCGTCGAAGGTCGCGGGAGACAACGCCGCGGGCGCGCACGGTGACAATCCGTGGACAGCGATGGGAGCAGTCGGAGCGTTCGACGTGGCCCAGGTCGAGCTACGCGGCGTAGGTGACGACTATCCGTTCGCCGCAGGCGAGCTGATCAATATCGATGCGTCCGACACCGTAGTGAACGGCAAACCGCCGTTCGGCGCGCACAGTGACATCGTGCACGAAAGCCTCGCCTGGGTTGCCGTGAAGGCGGCCGAGCTCGACACACCGTAATTCCACTTCGACTCCAGCGATTGAGGGGCGAGCGTCTGGAACTCCGCCAACACAGTTGTCTTCTACGGCAAGGACTCTCAGCTCACCGGCGCCGACCGCGAGCACGCCGAGGTGTCGATGCTGGTGCTGCACCTGTTGCAATCGGCGTTGGTACACATCAATACCCTTCTGCTACAAGCCGTTTTGGAGGATCCACAATTCCACGACCTGATCGGCGAGAACGAGCGCCGCGCGATGTCGCCGCTGTTCTGGTCCAATGTCAACCCCTACGGTCCGACTCGACATGAACACCAGCCTGGACCTCACCCGCGACCGGGTCGCAGGCTGAGAACCTCCAGGGCTGGCGGCAGACATTCGACGACCGATTGTTTTTCTACCTATGGTGTGGCCCATGCGCATTTCTTCGCTGGTCGAGCAACTCAGGGCGCACGACCCGGGCCATCGGCAGGCCGCCGCCAATGCGCTGGTGGCGGCGAGTGCGCTGGCGGTAGGACCGCTGGTGGCGGCGTTGCGCGACTCCAATGGCTGGTATGCCCATAATTACGTCGAGGTGCTGCAACAGATCGGCGACCCGGCATTGCAGCCACTGGTGGACGCGCTCGCGAACGGCACATCGCCTCGGGCCCACAACAGGGCACCATCACGGAGGAACCCCATCGGCAATGCGCTCGAGGGGCTTCGGGTATCGGACCGGAACATGTTCGTTCCGTTGCTACACCACGAAAGTCACAATGTGCGGTCATGGGCGTGTTCGGCGTTCGCGGCCATGGGCACCGGGGCCGCGCCCTACGTTCCCGTGGTGCTTCCATTGCTGGCCGACGAGGACCCAGATGTGCGCTACTCGTCCTGCCGGGTGTTTGGGCGACTGCCCGACGAGTCACTGTCGCACCTGCCCGCGCTGCTTCTACTGCTCGCCGATCCCGTCGACTTCGTGCGTCGCGAGGCCAGCCATGTGATCAGCTGGATCGGCCCGCGCGTGGTGCCCGTGCTGCGTGAGATGCGGCGTTCACCGAGCCCGTACCGCTGGCACGCACTCAACGGGCTTGCGGAGATCGTTGGCTGGGACAGGCTCGACCCTTCCGATCAGGCACTGGTTCGACGCCTGATCAGGATCAGGATTCCCCACGAAGTACCGGAGCCGTTCGACCCGGAAGGCCAGTGGTACGCCATTCCCACCCACGACCAGGCGGCCGTGCTCGACGCGCTCGACCTGTCAGACCCGATGCCGGTCACGATGCGGCTCGGCCAGGCGGCGGCCTCGAATGGGTTTCTCTTGGCCGGGAGGGTTGGCTACGTTACCCCCGTCCTGGACGGATGGACGCTCGCGTTCGTGTGGTCTCTCGATCTCGAGGACACCACAGCCGCCCTCAGCCGCCGATTCGGCACCGCCCACGGCTATATCAATTGGGACGACTATCACGGATGCGGGTTCGCCACCGGATGGTGCATCGCCGAGCACGGCACGATCATCCGTTCCTACATCCATCAGGATGACGCCTACGAGACCGGTCCCCCGATCCCGGCCGAGCACGGCTATCTCCTTCCCCATGAGGACGACCCCGACGGGTCGAACGACGTCCACTGGTGCTATGCCACCGACATTGCAGCACGTATCTCGGTCGGTCCGACAACGATTGGGCCGCACACCCGGGTCGAAGGTCACCCGGTGCTGGCCGTGACCGCAGACGGGCGACGCGACGGTGTCACGCCGGGCGCGCTGCCCATCTGACACATGAACAGCCGGGTGAAGGCCGGGACCCAGCCCAGGCGGGTAATCAACAGGGACGTGTCACTGGGTATATGAGCGCCGCGGGCGTTACGCCCTTGGCGTGGTGCTGCTGACGATGCGGTGGATGGTGGAGCGGCCGACGCTGTACTGCACCGACCGTTGGATACCGTGGCCCAGATCGAGGTCAGTACCAGGCGATATTGCGGTCAGCCGCGCTGCGGGCATCGGTGTCGGAGTCAGGTGGCATCATCGGCATATGGTCACCGTCGCGGATGTGCGAGAACTGGCGCTCACCTTGCCGCGCTCCTACGAGGCGGTTGTCGCGGACCGCATCAAGTTTCGCGTCGGGCGGATCGTCTACATCGCCTTCTCCCGAGACGAATCCGTCATGGGCTTCGCCTTTCCCAAGGCCGAGCGGGCGGCGCTCATCGCCGCCGAACCGGAGAAGTTCCGGCTGCCGCGGCTGTCGGATCAGCGCTATAACTGGGTCGACTGCTGGATGGCCGCGATCGATGAATACGAGATGCGCGAGTTGATCGTCGACGCCTGGCGAATGGTCGTACCAAAATTCCTGCACGACCATCCCAGCACATCCATCGCTCTACATCGCCACGGCTGACAGAGCGCTGCCCGCGAATTCCGGGCGCACGCATTCACACTGCCGGTGCCAGGGAAATATTCCAGAAAGCGGCATAGCGGCCATTGCGGCGCAACAGTTCGTCGTGGCTGCCCTGCTCCACGATTCGGCCGTTGTCCAGAAAGACGATGCGATCGGCGCGTTGGATGGTCCGCAGCCGATGCGCGACCAGCACCACCGTTCGGCCCGCCATCAGGCGTTCGATGCCCTCGTGGACGGCCGCTTCGCTCACCGGGTCCAGTGCTGAGGTCACCTCGTCCAGCAGTACGATGGGTGCGTTCTTCAGCAGTGCTCGCGCGATCGAAATGCGTTGGCGCTCGCCACCGGACAGCAGTGCGCCGCCCTCACCGACATTGCTCGCCCAGCCGCCGGGCAGTCGCTCGATCACCTCGTCCAACCGCGCCGCGGTCGCCGCCGCCCGCACCTCGGCAACACTTGCGTCGGGTCGGCCGAGACGTACGTTCTCCTCGATTGTGCCGTCGAAGAGATAGACATCCTGGAAGACAATGGCGATCTGCGCCATCAATACCTTCGTGTCGATCGCGCGGACGTCGACACCGCCAACGCGCACCGCGCCCGCGTTCACGTCGTAGAACCGCGCGAGCAACTGCAGCAATGTGCTCTTACCCGCACCTGAGGGTCCGACAATCGCGAGCCGCTGTCCCGCTGGCACGGACATTGAGAGGTCATCGATCACCGTGCGGCCGCCATGCTCGAATGCGACGGACTCGAACTCCAGGTCATGGCCGACCGGCTGGATCGGATCGGGAGCCTCCGGCAGCGGATCGGTGCGCAAGACAGTATCGAGTGCGGCGAGCACGGAACGTGCGCTGCGCAGCTTGCCGCCGATATCCGACAGTGACAGTAGCGGATCCGCGCAGCGGGCGGCCAGCACCAGGATCGTCAAAATCTCTGCCGCGCCGATACTTCCGCTGAGCGCAAGGTAGGCGCCCAGGACCAGCAATACGGTGAATATCGTCTGCACCGTGAGAGTCAGACCCAATACGCCGGGCAGTGCCGACAGCGTGGAACGACGGGACGCGCGCTGCAGGTCCCGCAGCGAGTCATCGAGCAGCCGGTAGCGCTCCACGGTCCGGCCGCCCGCGCGCAGCACCGGCTGGGCCTGGAGATATTCGATGACTCGCCCGGTGGCCTCGTGGTCGCGTTCGGCGCGCTCCACATCGATGGCCGCTGTCGAGCGTCCCGTCCAGATCTCGATCGCCACCACGATCGGTGCGGCGACCAACGCGGCCACCCCCATCTGCCAGTTGTAGGCGAGCATCACGACCACGATCGTCAAGGGGGTGACACAGGCGGAGATGAACGGTGTGAGCAGATGCGCGATGACGCTCATCGCCTGCAGGACGCCGCGGCTGGCCAAGACCGACACCTCCCCTACCCGGCCCGCGCTGTACCAGCCGATGGGCAATCGGGCCAGATGATCGCCGAGACGGTGGTACATACCGCGCAATAGTGTTGTCCCGACACGGAAACCGGACAGATCGCTGCGATAGCGCAGACCCGCGTATACCGCGACCGCGATACCGAACGCGATCAGCCAGGGCCGGGCAGCTCCGGGGTCTTTCCCGAACAGTGCCCGCAGCACTGGAACCAACAGTGCGTAGGACAAGCCTTCGACTATCGCCGTCGTGGTCATCAGGGCTACAGTGCGACGCACCGGCTGGGCGTATTCGTGTCCGAGCACGCGCAGCAGCATTCGAATCATCGGGGCTCGTCTCCTTGCGCTATGTCGGCGTGGGTTTCGATCTCGTCTGCGATAGCCGATCGATGGGATTGCCAGAACGCGGCGAATTTTCCGTTCTGTGCGAGCAATTCGGCGGGTCTGCCGCGTTCGACGATCGATCCGTGCTCCAGCATCACGACGGTGTCGGCGTCGGCGACCGTCGCCAAGCGATGGGCGATGACCAGGATTGTTCGATCGCCCGCCAGCATCGAAAGGGCCTGGCGCACAGCCAGTTCGGTCTGCGGATCGGCGAAGGCGGTCGCCTCGTCGAGCACCAGAACGGGCGCGTCGGCAAGCAGTGCGCGTGCGATCGAGAGCCGCTGTGCCTCGCCACCCGAGAGGCCGGCCTCCGCATTGATCACTGTTTCGTACCCGCGCGGCAGCTCGAGAATTCGGTCATGGATATTGGCCAGCCGGGCGGCGCGAACCACGTCGTCGAGGTCGGCATGCGGTACTGCCAGCGCGATATTGTCCGCCACCGACGCGCGCAGTAGGCGAACGTCCTGGAAGACGAAGGAGACCATCCGGTACAGCTCGCGGCTGCCGAGCTCACGCAGATCGACGCCGCCGAGGGCGACCGAACCGTGGGTCGGGTCGAAGAACCGCGGCAACAGCTGAACCAGCGTGGATTTTCCGCTGCCCGACGGCCCGACGATCGCGGTGACCGTCCCCGGTTCGAGCACCAGGTCGATCCCGCACAGCACCTCGTGATCGGCGTCGTAGCCGAATCGAACGTCATGCAGTTCCACCCGGTGACCTTGTGGCGCAACTGGTTTCGCAGGTTCGGGGAGCGAAGGCACCGCGAGTACGTCCCGGATCCGGCCGACCGCGCGCCCGGCGGCCTGCATATCGTCGAAGCCATGGCCCAGAGCCGCGATCGGAGCGGTCAGGCCGAGTCCGAGCAGCAGGAAGGGCAGCAGGTCGGCGGGCGCCATGCCGCCCGACGTGATCAGCCCCGCACCGCCGATCAGCACGAGCAGCAGCACGAACGGCGGCGAGAGCGCCAGCTGCATCCCCGCGGCGATCCCGGAGATACCATGCACCCACTGATAAAAGCTATGGACGAAATCATCTGCGGCCGTGCGGAATTTACGATGGGCGCGTCCGGATCCGCCGAACGCCTTGACCACCGAGATACCCTGCACGAACTCGATGGCCGAATCTGAAATCCGCCCCATGGCCGCATCGAATTCCGTCTGCTCGCGCTGCCGGAGCGGGGTCATCATCAGGGGGACCAGCGCTACCGCCAGCACCACCGGTATCAGCGTGATCAGCGTGAGTCGCCAATCGACGGTGAACAAGTAGATCAGCGATACCACTGGCACCACGAATGCGGAGACGAGTTCGCCGGGGGTGTGGGCGATGAAGGGGTGCATGGCACCTACGTCCTCCCCCACCACCTTTGCCAGCTCGCCGGTCCGGCGCTGGGAGAACCACCCGATCGGTACCTGCCCCAGCCGCTCGGCCAGTTTTCGGCGAAACGAGAGTTGTACTCGGCCGTCGAGAATGTGCCCGATTCCCGATGACGCGGCCGTGCAGATCAGTCGGACGAACAAGCCGAGTGCACCCGCGATCACGACGACTCGGACATGACCGTGATCGATCGGATTGGGCGACAACAGGGTTCGACCCAATTCAACAACCGCAAGCAACGGCGCCAGACCCGCGATGGCGCCGATGACCTGCAGAATCACAACTGCGGCGAAACTCCATACGTAGGGCCGCAGTTGCCCCGCCAGGCTTTGTGCCGCTGCGGAATCGGCACCCGGTGGTGATGTGGAATGGCCCCTCGCCTCGGCAAGGTCGGTGGTGGTCATCGCTATTCCCGTCTTCAGAAGTCTCGTCGCGAACCGGAACGGTCACCGATCCGGATGGGGTTGTCGTCGGGCGCGGGCAATCGGCCCGCAACACTCTGCTCCGCGTACAGCCGAGCCTTATCGCGCCGCTGCGCCCGAGCGCTCCAGCAGGTGGCTGCGTAGGTGGGCGAGGATCTCGGCACGTGCGGGACGGGCCGCGGGGACAAGGCCGGGCATGCTCAGGAAGGCGTGCACCGCTTCCGGGTAACGGGTCAGCGTCACGTCGACGCCCGCCTGTCGCAGGCGTTCGGCATACGCCGGAGCCTGATCTTCCAGCGTGTCCAGACCCGCGGACTGGATGAGGGCCGGAGCCAGTCCCGCGAGGTCGTCGCTCTCGATCGGTGAAATCGCGCGGGCGTCGAATAATGCGGGCAGCGCAATGCGTTGCACGGCACGGCAATTGGCCGGGGTGGCGGTCGGGCTGTCCGCGTTCTCGGTGAACGAGGGGTACTCGAAGACACGGCCGGTCCAGTCGAGCTGCGGGTTGATCAGCACCTGGGCGCGCACCGGCAGCCCGATTTCCTTCGCCCTGATCGCGGTGAGCGCCGCGAGCGTGGCGCCCGCACTGGCACCCAACAGGGCGAGCCGGGTGGGATCGGCTCCCCACACGGGAGCGAGCTCGAGCAGGTGGGACACGGACTCGTAGGCGTCATCGATGGGTGCGGGCACCGGATGCTCGGGCGCCAACCGGTAGTCGACCGAGATAACCACGGCCGGGCAGTTGACCGCCAGGTGACCGAGCAACCAATCGTCCTGATCCGGTGCGCCACCGATGAATCCGCCGCCGTGGAACGCGACGATCAGCGGCAGGTCTGTGCCCGCACGCCCGGGCCGGTACACGCGAATGCCCAGCCGCCGCCCCGGCAGATCGAGGACGGGTGTGGTGATGGTCGCGCCCCGATCGGGCCTGCCGGTGGCGAGCCTGCCGATCGCGGAGCGGCGCTTGCGGAACTGCGCTTCGCGCAATTCGATGACCTCATCCGGAGTGATCGAATCCCAGTCCGGTTCGGTCGATAGCGCGGTCAGAATTCGAACTCGCAGTGGAACTTTGCCTCGCATGATGTGCCCTCCGGCTGGTGGTGTTGCTCTGGTCGACCGCCGTCTTGCGGGCGGCATGGCGATACCCTGGCAGTTGTGACCGTGGGTGCGCTTTCGGAAATATGCGGTACGGCAAAGTCGCCGCTGGTGTGGGTGCGGCCGGGTCATGTGGGCTATATCGGGCCGGAACTCGGCGTGGACCTGCATTCGCCATCGGTCGCTGTGCTCAGCGTCGGCTTGGACGAGCCGTTCGTCCTGGAGACCGCCGCGCACGGGGATATTCGCACCAGCAGCTCGTTCGCTCCTGCCCGCGCGGTGCACCGCGTCGTCGCCCCCGAGAAGTGGATCCTGCTGCTGTTCGTCGACCCCGCGGGTGCGCCCGCCACCGGCATCGCGGAGGAGATGACGGCGACCGCCGGGCCCTACGGTCTGGGCCACCGACGGGAGCAGGAGCTCATCGAGCGGTGCCGTGGCGAGGATGTGGATCCGGACCGAATCTTCGCTCGGGCCGTCTCCGGCCGGGCACCGGCCGCCGATCAGCGGATCGAGTCGGTCGCCGCCGCGATCCGCCGGGACCCGAATCGCACATTCCGGGCCGAAACCATCGCCGCAAATCTGGGCCTGTCCACGACCCATTTCCTCCGCTTGTTCACCCAGCAGTCCGGCACCACGTTCCGTGGTTATCAGCGGTGGACCCGCGTCATGCACGCGATCCGGGACGCCGCGACCGGCCGCGATCTCACTCGTTGCGCCACCGACGCCGGTTTCGCCACCCCGTCCCACTTCAGTGAAACCTTCCACCACATGTTCGGACTGTCCGCCACCGCGGCGCTGCGCTCCGGTATCCGCTTCGATCTCGGAACCTGATCTGCGCCTTGTTGTTTCGATAATTGGGGACTGTTCGGGGTGGCAATCTCAGCGCGGTAGCTGTTGTTCTCGCAGCACACACCTCTGCACGGCCGGCGTTCTCTGCGAAATGGATTGTGGGCCAGTGCTATTGCGCCGTTCGGCGCGGGTCGTGACTACTCGCTCGGCATCGTGACACATCAACGATGCGATTCGCCGCGAGGCTCAACTAGAACCTGTTACATTCTGCCGACTCGAGGTGCTCTCCTGCGCCTCATATCGGAAGGTTTCGCTCATGTACGACCGACGCCCCTCGGCCAACACCGGCGTTCGCCAAGGGATTACCCGCCGGAAATTCTTGGCGGGCACTGCAATTGCGGCCGGAGCAATGGCACTCGGTCCGGCCGCGTGGATCGCGAAGGCGTCGGCGGCACCCATCGGCAACGGGGATCATGTGCCGAATCTGATTATCGGAAGCGGCTATGGCGGAGCGGTCGCCGCACTGCGCTTGTGCCAGGCGGGCAAACAGGTCGCGATGATCGAGATGGGGCAGAACTGGACCACGCCCGGATCCGACGGAAAAGTCTTCTGCACCATGATCGATCCGGACGAGCGGTCGTATTGGTTCCGGACCAGGACCGATCAGCCGATCAACCATTTCGTCGGGGCGGATATCAACCGAGACATCAGCCCGAGCGACGCCGGTGTACTCGACTCGGAGCAGTTCGCGGCGACGCGGGTGTATCAGGGCCGCGGTGTAGGCGGTGGCTCGCTGGTCAACGGCGGTATGGCTCCGCTGCCGAAACAGGATTACTTCCAACAGATTCTGCCATCGGTCGACGCGTCGGCGATGTACTCCACCTATTTTCCCCGGGCTCAGGCCGCACTCGGGGTCAACAATGTCGACCCGGCGTGGTTCGAGTCCGCCGAATGCTACAAATACGCGAGGGTCAGTCGAAAGACCGCCAACAACGCAGGCTACGCAACGACCTTCGTGCCGAACGTCTACGACTTCAGTTATATGCAGAAGGAGCAGGCGAATACCGTCACGCGCTCGGCGCTGGGCGGTGAGGTGATCTATGGCAACAACTTCGGAAAGCGCTCACTGGACAAGACCTATCTGGCGGTGGCCGCCGCAACCGGCAAACTGAGCATCTCTCCACTGCATAAGGTCACCAGTGTGGCACCGGCCGCGAGCGGCTACACGGTGGTCATCACGGAGATGGATGTGCTCGGCAATACGGTGGCGACCAAGACCGTCACTGCGGATAAGGTCTTCTTCGCGGCGGGCAGCGTCGGTACCAGCAAGCTGCTGGTGACCATGAAAGCACTGGGCAAGCTGCCGAATCTGGCCGATTCGGTCGGCGCGGGCTGGGGCAACAATGGCAATGTGATGGTGGGCCGGGCCGGGCTGGATTTGACCGGGGCGCTGCAATCCGCGATTCCGTGTATGGGCGTCGACAACTGGGCCGATGCCAACGGTCCGGTGTTCGCCGAAATCGCCCCATTCCCAACGAATACCGAGAACGGCGTCAATCTCTATCTGGCGATCACCAAGAACCCCAACCGCGCTCGGTTCACCTACAATTCGTCCAGTGGCGGGGTGGACCTATCCTGGCAGGCGTCCCACACCCAGCCCTCGATCGATGCGGCCAAACGAGTATTCGATGCCATCAATTCCAAGGCGGGCACGATCTATCGGACCGATCTGTTCGGCCTCTACAAGATCTGGGGCGACGACTTCGTGTACCACCCCCTCGGCGGCTGCCTGCTCGGTCAGGCCACCGATAACTACGGCAGACTCAACGGATACTCCGGCCTGTACGTCATCGACGGTTCGCTGATTCCCGGCAGCACCGGCGTCAACCCCTTCCTGACCATTACCGGTCTCGCGGAACGGAATATCGAAAAGATCATCGCCTCCGACCTGGCATGACCCTGTCGTCTCAAAGCGAGCGGGAGATGATTTCCTTCATGATCTCGCTGGTGCCGCCATAAGTGCGGTTCACGCGGGAGCCGGTGTGACCTGCGCGGGGCGGGACTGGCATCCACCGCACGTCGCGAGTCCACCCAGCTTGTCGAGGTACTGGTCCGGCAGTTCGGCGAACTCCTGCTCGCTCCCATGACCGATGCCGCCTGGGAGCGGGTGGCCGAGCCGCGCGATACCGACAGGCCTCGTCTGTCGATCGCCGTAAAAGACTGACGCCCCGGTGGACGGCCGGGGTTCAGCTGCAATGGTTCACTATTTTCTGGATACAGAATCCGATGTACTGTCTTGGTGTGGAAGCCGTGCTGCACCGTGATGCGTTGGCCCGTTTCGGGCATGCGCTGTCGGACCCGACGCGCACCGAGATCTTGCTGAGCCTGCGGACTGGCCCGAGCTACCCCTCGGATCTGGCCGACCGGATCGGGGTCTCGCGCCAGATTCTGTCGAATCACCTTGCGTGCCTGCGAGGTTGCGGGTTGGTGGTGGCGATTCCGGAGGGTCGCCGGTCGCGCTATGAGCTCGCCGATCCCCGCATTGCGCGCGCGCTCGACGACCTCACCGGATTGGTGCTGGCGGTGGATCCGGCGTGCTGCCCGGACTCCGATGCGCAGGGGTGCTGCTGATGTCGCAGTCGCTGGGAATTCCGTCGCCGCCCTCGGCGGTGACCGTCTCGGGTCCGTTTCGGGAACGACGGGCGGCACTGGCTCGGCGCATCCGATGGTTCGTCGCTGCGACCATCTCCTACAACGTGATCGAGGCGATCATCGCGCTGACCGAGGGCGCCCGGGTGTCGTCGGCGGCATTACTCGGGTTCGGTCTGGACTCGGTGATCGAGGTTTCATCGGCGGTTGCCGTGGCGTGGCAGTTCGCGGGGCGTGACCCAGCGGAGCGGGAGAAGGTCGCGCTGCGGGTCATCGCGTTCTCATTCTTCGCGCTGGCCGCCTACGTGAGCGTCGATTCGATCCTGTCTCTGCTGCGGGTCGGTGGCGAGGCTCGGCATTCGCCGGTCGGCATCGGGCTGGCGGCGGTGAGCCTGGCGATCATGCCGGTGCTGTCGTGGGCGCAGCGGCGTGCCGGGCGCGAACTCGGTTCCGCCTCAGCGGTTGCGGACTCCAAGCAGACTCTGCTCTGCACCTACCTGTCGGCGGTGCTGCTGATCGGATTGGTGATCAACAGCCTGCTCGGCTGGTCGTGGGCCGATGCGATCGCGGCACTGATGATCGCCGCTATCGCGGGCAAGGAAGGTATCAATGCCTGGCGCGGCGATACCTGCTGCCCATCCCCCATGGCCCTGGGGGTGGACGACCTGGCTGCTGGGCACGAATGCGAGTGCTGCGCCTGAATCATCGAGGGTGGCCTGAGCCCATCGGGTCAGGGCCGCATTTGATCGTCAGTACGCTGCGAGAATGTCCACGACCCGCGGTGCACCTGATCCGGGGTGTCGGTGAGGCTGCGTACATGATCGCGGCGGCCCGGGATCGATGATCGGTACTCGTTTACGCTGCAGCCGATTCGATCGTAGGGCTGACAATATATATCAATATGTTCGGACAAATTGTCCGGTTGACGAGATTTTGACTCGCACCGTTTCAGCGGCTCAGTACGGTCGTATCGAAGAAGTGCCGCGAGGCCCGGTATACGTGCCGGCCCATTTCGACCGGGCGTCCGGAACTGTCGAAGGCGACGCGCTGCATGGTCAACACCGGCGCGTTCGTCCGCTCCTCCAGTAGCTGGGCCTCGGCCCGGGTGGCGCTGCGCGCACCGATTCGCTGACGCGCGAGTGCGATGTGAATCCCCTTGGCCCGCAGGCATTCATAGAATCCGTGCAGCTCGAGCTGGTCGGGCGCGGGCGCGAATTCGGCAGGTACATAATTGGTCATGACGGCCAGCGGTTCACTTCCGGCCCGGCGCAGCCTGCGGAAGGTCACGAAGCGGGCATCCTCGGGCACGCCCAGTTCCTTGGCGATATCGATATCGGGAGCGCCGAGTTGGTAGTCGAGCAATTCGGTGGTCGGCTCCTGCCCCGCGGTGAGCAGGTCGTCGTAGAGGCTGGTCAATTCGACCGGGCGATGCACCTGATTCTGCACCACCTGGGTTCCCACCCCGCGCCTGCGCATCAACAGCCCTTTATCAACCAGCGCCTGGATCGCTTGTCGGGTGGTCGGCCGCGACAGGTTGAGCCGTTTGGCCAGGTCCAGTTCGTTCTCGATGCGGTCACCGGGTGTGAGTCGACCGCTGAGTATCGCGTTCTCGATGCCTTGTGCCAGTTGGAAATACAGCGGGACCGGGCTCGTGCGGTCGATCGCGACATCCAGTGGCGCTGGCATCGTGACTCCTCGGGGCGGGCGGGTGCTGGTGACCGCCGTTTCATCCACTGTAAGGCACTTCGAGCCTTACCGGTT
Organism: Nocardia sp. NPDC004604; assembly: GCF_040609795.1. Taxonomy (NCBI): domain Bacteria; kingdom Bacillati; phylum Actinomycetota; class Actinomycetes; order Mycobacteriales; family Nocardiaceae; genus Nocardia; species Nocardia sp. NPDC004604. Next base: position 3,591 of record NZ_JBEXLC010000007.1, on the reverse strand, counting down.
CAATATGTCCGTAAGTCAGTATGTCCTGACAAAGTCTTGACAAGGCGGTACGGCGTGGCGCACAGTCTGGACAGGCGGCAATGCTCGTCGAGTTGGACCAACCCTGGAGTCAGCCTGTGAACGCTCAATTCGAGGTCGTGTCGACCGGTCGGGTCGGCGTCGATATCTATCCGCTCCAGTCCGGAGTCGGTCTGGAAGATGTCGACACCTTCGGCAAGTTCCTCGGTGGCAGTGCCGCCAATGTCGCGGTGGCGGCGGCGCGGCTGGGGCGGCGCACCGCGCTGTGGTCCGGTGTCGGCGCCGACCCCTTCGGCCGGTACGTGCGGCGCGAGCTGGTCCGCCTCGGCGTCTCGGATGCACTCGTGCAGACCACCGACCGCTTCGCGACGCCGGTGACCTTCTGCGAGATCTTCCCGCCCGACGATTTCCCGCTGTACTTCTACCGCGAGCCCAGCGCGCCGGACCTGCAGATCACCGCTGGACAGGTGGATCCCGAACTCATCCGCGGTGCCGGTGTGTACTGGTCCACCGTCACTGGACTGTGCCAAGAGCCCTCTCGCGCAGCACATTTCGAGGCCTGGTCGATCCGGGAGCGCCGACCGCTGACCGTACTGGACCTGGACTACCGGCCGATGTTCTGGGCCGCGGAGAGCCAGGCCCGCGAACAGGTGCGCCGAGCCCTGACACAGGTCACGGTGGCGGTCGGCAACCGTGAGGAGTGCCGCATCGCCGTCGACGAGACCGACCCGCAGCGAGCCGCCGACGCACTGTTGGATCTGGGGGTCGAACTGGCCATCGTCAAACAGGGCCCGGATGGTGTGCTCGGCAAGACCCGCCATGAATCGGTGGTGGTGCCGCCCGCAACCGTCGAGGTCGTCAATGGCCTCGGTGCCGGAGATGCCTTCGGCGGCAGTCTGTGTCATGGCCTGCTCGCCGGGTGGGATCTGGAGACCATCCTGCGTCGCGCCAATGCCGCGGGGGCCATTGTCGCCGCCCGGCTCGAATGTTCCACTGCCATGCCGACCAGCGCGGAAATCGACGCACTTGTCGAGCTGTCACCGACCGGAAGGGCCAAGCCATGAAGGTAGCCGAGCTGACCGAGGTGCGTGCGGCCGATCCCGGCGCCGTCGCCAGGGCATTCGATGCCAGGACCCGCCGCGGTCTGGTGCGCGACGACGGCCGGTTGATGATCATCGCCGCCGATCATCCCGCCCGCGGCGCACTGGCGGCCGCGGGCAACCCCTATGCCATGAACAGCCGCATGGAGCTGCTGGACCGGTTGGTGACGGCATTGGCCCGGCCGGGTGTCGACGGTGTACTCGGCACCGCGGACATCATCGAGGACCTGCTGCTGCTCGGTGCGCTCGAAGACAAGGTCGTATTCAGCTCGATGAACCGAGGTGGTATCGCGGGCGCGGATTTCGAGCTCGACGACCGGATGACCGGGTATACCGCGCGGGCGACCGCCGCGGCCGGGCTCAATGGCGCCAAGATGCTCAATCGGTTCGATCTCACCGATCCGGGCACCCTGTCCATGATGACCGCGAGCGCCGCCGCCATCGATGAGCTCGCCGCGCTCGGCCTGGCCGCGCTGCTCGAGCCGTTCATATCGCACCGGCCCGATGGGCCGGGGACAAAGGTGGTCAACGACCTGTCGCCGGATGCGGTCATCAAAAGCGTTCACCTGGCTCAGGGACTGGGCTCCACATCGGCATACACCTGGCTGAAGCTGCCCGTCGTCGCGGAGATGGAGCGGGTCATGGAGGCCACCACCCTGCCCACCCTGCTGCTCGGCGGCGACCCGCAGACAGATCCGGACGACACCTACGCCCATTGGGCGAAAGCCCTTGCGCTGCCGGGGGTTCGGGGCCTGATCGTGGGCCGCGCCCTGTTGTATCCACGGGACGGCGATGTCGCGGGCGCCGTCGATACGGCCGTATCGCTGGTGCGGTGATCGGCATGCACAGCAAGCACTACATACCCGCCGCCCGCAGCTGCCGTGCGCCGTACACGGTGGAGCTCACCCAGGAGTCGGCGGGCTGGGAGCACTGCAGCCTGCATGTCATCGAACTCGAGCCGGGGCAGTCCCATCGCACGCACAGCCGCACCGATGAGATCGTCATTGTGCCGCTGTCCGGTTCGTGCACCGTGGTCAGTGCTGGTCAGTCGTGCGAATTGGCCGGGCGCGACAGTGTTTTCGACGGCCCGACCGACTTCGCCTACATCGGCCGGGACAACTCCTACACCGTGACCACTGCCAACGGCGGGCGGTTCGCGCTCGGCGGCGCTCACGCGCAACGGCAGCTCCCGTTCCGATATGTCCCCGCCGTCGATGTGCCGGTGGAGTTGCGCGGTACGGGCAACTGCAGCCGTCAGGTGCACAACTTCGCGACCGCGGACACCTTCGAAGCCGACTCGATCATCGCCTGCGAGGTGATCACCCCGGGCGGCAACTGGTCGTCGTATCCGGCGCACAAACACGATGAGCTCACCGATACCGAGACCCCGCTCGAGGAGATCTACTACTTCGAATTCGCCCGCGGCGCCGATGAGTCGCCGGGCTTCGGCTACCACCGCGTGTACGGAACGCCGGAGCGGCCGATCGATGTGCTCGAGGAGGTCCGCGACGGCGATGTGGTACTGGTTCCGCACGGTTACCATGGCCCGTCCATCGCCGCGCCCGGCTACCACATGTACTACCTGAACATCATGGCCGGTCCCGGACCGGAACGGGCCTGGCGGATCAGTGACGATCCGGCACAGGCGTGGTTGCGCGGCACCTGGACGGATATGGCGATCGATCCGCGGCTTCCCATGGGCGCGAAGCGGAATCGACAGTGAGGCCGATTTCGGACGGCTACGCGCCGACGTAAGCCGCGAGGTGTTCGCCGGTGAGGGTGGAGCGTTCGGTGACGAGGTCCGCGGGTGTGCCCTCGAAGACGATCTTGCCGCCGTCATGGCCCGGGCCGGGGCCGAGATCGATGATCCAGTCGGCATGCGCCATGACTGCCTGGTGATGTTCGATGACGATGACCGACTTGCCGGAGTCGACGAGCCGGTCGAGCAGGGCCAGCAGGTGTTCGACGTCGGCAAGGTGCAGGCCGGTTGTCGGCTCGTCGAGGACGTAGACGCCGCCCTTCTCGGTCATATGGGTGGCCAGCTTGAGCCGCTGCCGCTCGCCGCCGGACAGTGTGGTGAGCGGCTGGCCGAGGCTGAGATAGCCGAGCCCGACATCGGCGAGTGCCTGAATGATCTTGTGCGCCGCCGGAATCCGCGCCTCGCCGGTACCGAAGAACTCCTCGGCCTCGGTCACCGGCATGGCCAGCACCTCGCTGATATCGCGGCCGCCGAGGTGGTAGTCCAGCACCGCTGCCTGATACCGCTTCCCCTCGCACTCCTCGCAGGTGGTGGCGACGCCAGCCATCATCGCCAGGTCGGTGTAGATGACACCGGCGCCATTGCAATTGGGACACGCGCCCTCGGAGTTTGCGCTGAACAGCGCTGGCTTCACGCCATTGGCCTTCGCGAACGCCTTGCGGATCGGTTCGAGCAGTCCGGTGTAGGTCGCCGTCGCGCCGTAGTCCCGCTCGA